>NZ_JACIYL010000074.1 GCF_014359955.1 Thermogutta sp.
CTCATCGAAGGCGGCCCCCAGGACCACCAGTTGATCGGCCTCTTTGAGGACCTTGCGATAGAGCGGGAGCGGGTCCGCGTCAATCCACCGCTGGCCGTTGTAATAGCGAAAAAGCCCCCGTCTTCGCCTCCAAAACCACATCAAGCAGCCTCCTTTTCGGCCGTCTCGGAATCGGGTTGGCTAGTGGTCCCCGTCTCATCCTCCGGCACGGGGGGACTGGTCGTGCTGGTCGTCGTCACGATGTTATGAAGGGTTTCGTCGCTGTGTCCCCAGAGTGTGGGCATGGGCACCTCCTAATCGAGCAGGGTCTCCGGAATCTGCGTGGTCCCGGACGCCGGGACGGCCCGGTCCAGGCGGGCCCGCCAGCCCAGATAGCGTTCCAGACAGGTTTCCCACTTCCCTCCCAAGTTGTTGCTGGCCGTGATCGTCCAGGTGTCGCCCGCGGATGCCTTCCAGCCCGAAACGCCCCCGACATACGGCCCGCCCTGATAGAGTCGGGAGGCCTCCACCAGGACCAGCTCGTCGATCCCCACTGACTGGCCGGCATTGATCGGCGTGGCCGCCGTGATTACGAGGACCACCGGATCGCTCCCGTAATCGACGGGGAGACGGAAGGCCCCCGTGATCCCCGTGTGGCCGGTCGTGGAGAGTCCCGCCACGCTGATACTGACCCGATTGAGGTTCCCCGCCGAGTCGGCCAGTGCGGTCTCATTGATCGACCGCCGCAGCTCGAAGTTGATAGTCCCGGTGGCTGTGGCCGAACGGCGGGCCCGCACAAAGAACAGATAGACCCGGCCCGGGGTGAGGCGGACGGGCTGATACAGGGTCGTCTGTTCGCTGCCATTCCCCACTAACTTCAAACTCCGCCCGCGATAGCTCAACGCGTCCCCCGCCCGCGTCGTCGTGATGCTCACCTGGGGACTTGTGCCACCGGTGAGCCTGTTGATGACCGCCAGTTGCGAGATGTCCCCCGGCGTGTTCTCGAAGGTCACGGTGAAGGGATTCGTTCCCGTGACCGTCACCGAGGCAAGACCGGGAATCCCGCGGAGGGCCGTCTGAATGTCCAAGGCCGTGGCCGCCGGCCCCAGGGGGCCTGTCTGCCAGACTTTTCCCCGGGGATCGGTCCAGGTGAGAACAAAATAGCCGCCGGTGGGGCTTCCCGTGATCGTGATCTGCTGCTGTTCCGGCTCCGTCACAAAAATCGTTGTTCCTGGTGTCCCCGTGTGGATCGTCCAGCCCTGCGGGGTGTTGGCGGCAACGATGTCTTCAAACCCGGAATTTGCGAGCAGCGACTGGTTCACTGTGGTGATGGGGAGGGTGAAATAGGCCCCGCTGCCCTGGGGCCAGTTGCGGTCGCCGCGTCCCTGGGGCGCGGTCCGGCTTCCCGCCACGCTCAGTGTGCTGCCGTCACTCCGCACGCTGATCGTCTCGGGATAGACCCATACGGTTTCGCCCCGGGCGTTGCGGTCGGTAACGGCAACGATGGCATCGCCCTGGTTTGCGGTTCCCGGCGTGACGGTGAGCGACTTTGTTGAGGCCGCGAAATAATAACCGCCCGCCACAAGATCGCTGCGGATCACCTCCAGGGCCTGATCGAGTGTGCGATAGGTGAGGTTCTTTTCCTCGAGATAGCGGCGGATCAGACTGATCGCGGCGGAGACGATCTGGTTGTGGAGAGCGGCCCCCGAGCTATCCCAGGCATTGTGTCCGTTGATGGCCGCCTGGACCTGGGGGGCCAGGTCGAGGACCGCGTCCAGGGCCTGGCGCTTCGTCCAGACGCTTCCCGTGCGGGCGGCATCGACCGCCTGCCCCAGGGCAAAGAGTCTTCCCAACAGGTTGAACAGGCCGCTGTCGCTGGAAGGGGTGTACAGGTCCATACTGCGGATTGTACACCCCACACCGGTCAAAGTTGGGACAAGTTATCAGCCACCGATGCGAGTGGCCGGGATGGATGGCCATAACGCCGACAGCTGAGTCAGCCGGGCGAGACGAGAGACGTTTTTCGGAAAGCTAGAGAATGAGGTCCTTGATCGCTTCCCACTCGTTGTCCCAATAAGGTTCACGATATTGATAAAGAGGATTGTCCTTGTAATTGGCACCGAAGATCGACTCTGTCAGCCATTGTTTCATCTTCTGTTCGTATTCCGCCTCGGCCTTCTTGTACTCCTCGGGAGGCAGGTCCTCCGGGGGCGGTTTGGGCTCCGTGAGTTTGGTGGGAATTTGCACGAAATTCTTCGCCAGTTCGTAAGCCTCTTCTAAGGTTTTCGGTCGCCTTCCGGTGTGTTCATTCACGGCGAATCCTCCACGAAACCGATGGGGTAGTCTTTTGAACGGAACTCCCCATAATATCCACTTTCCGCCCGTCGTCGAATCTCCTCCGGGTCTCGGGTATCTCCCACGTACCGCATGAAATAAATCGGCGGGCGGTCGTGCTTTTGGTAGTCCCAACCCGCGGGGGCGTACTGGTCATCCCAGGCCACGACTTTGTAAACCCGAAAACCGTACTTATGATAGATCCTCGCCAAACCTTCGCCAATGCAATCCAGCGTCGTGGCCCCTTGGCTGATGGCCTGGATAACCGCGGCTTGGCCTGCTCCGGGAGTACCACCCGGGATCCGGAAGACATTGCACAGGTCGTATTCCCCAGGTTTGCCCTCCCAGGGGACGAGCATATAGCCCGCCGTCCCGTCCGCCGTCTGGAAGATCTTGGCGCCCTTCTTTATTTTATCGCGGATCTCGTCGATGGAATACAACGTCAGGAAAGCCCTCCGATCGGGTGGTAACTTGTCGCGGAATTCGACGAAGCGCTCGGGGGTCGTTTCGTGGAAATCAACTTTTGGGATTCCCTCTCGCTTTTTACCTGGAGCCTTTGTTTTCTCTTGTTGCGGGGCCTCTTTTTTCTCACCGGGTGGACGAGTCGTCGCCGTGGGTCCTGGCCGTTCCGGACGGGAAGGAGCTGGAGTGGTGGTGGTTGGCTGGGAAGGGCCGGGGCCGCGGCCTCCTGAGGCCGCCCTACCCACGACCTGCCACTGATGAATTCCCGCTGTGTTGCGTAGCCAGGCATAGATTGTGTCCTTGAAGATATACGTTTCGCCATCCTGCGGGTCGGGCGGGGCCCCGGGCGGGATCCAGTAACGTTCTACCTTCGCGTCCTGCTCCGTATACTGGGCCGTCGGCACGCTCGTCTCCAGGGAGCGGTAGGCCGGATTCTGGAGGAATTCCTCCTCCGGTCCGGGATCGGAGATGTCCAGGAGCTCGCGGAGGTCGGCGGCCCGGATCTTCAGTCCCATGTTGAAGGCCGCCTGGAGGGCCTCCAGTTTTTCCCGCGTATCGTCCCGCTCCAGTTCGATGACGAAGCGAAAAGCGCGGGCATCCAGCCCGGGCCAATTCCAGCCCACAAGGCGGCGAACCACCTGATCCGTGATCGTCTCCTGGAGATTGATCGCATCATAGCGGACGATCTGGAGGAAGGTGTCCAGGTGAATCGACGCAAGGTTCGACCCCAAGCCGGTCGCATGGGCCTCCGTGGTGAGGGTTTGTCCCAGAATGTACCGCTTGATCTGGTGGCCGAAGTAATCGGTGATGATCTCCTTGAGGGCCTGGGCCCCGGCCAGCGACGGCTCGATCCGTTCCACGCCGTAGACCGCCCCTTCCATCCCCGGAGGCCTCGGCACAAGCAGGATGTTCTTGTTGGGCCCGGCCCGCTCCGCCGCGGCCTGGCGGAGTTCCTCCCGGGCCTGGGGATTCCCCGCGGGGTAGTACCAGAGTTCGATCCCGAAGGCACTCCGCTCCAGGAACTCCATCAGCCAGGCCAGGGCGTCTTGCTTCTGGTACCACGTCCAGTAGATCCGGTCGCGGATCCCCACCCCGAAGATTCGCGAGGCGTTGCGTGGTTCCTCGTACTCGCCGTCCTCGATGTAGTGGCGATGAACGACGAGGAGTTCCCGTTTCCCCGGCGGCGGGAAATAGGCCCAGCCGAATTCCGTGGACTCGATCCATTGTTTGTGCTCGCTATGCCACCGGGATACCTCTTCACTGAGGCCGGACGTGCCACCCACGCGGATCCCCAGGCCGTCGAAGAGGTCGCCGACATCGGCATCCACCTTCCAGACCAGTTTATCGCCATGGATGGGAATCCACGACTTTATAACGACAACCTTCCTGCCATCGATCCAGTCCCAGGTGTAGCGGTTGGCGACTGCGTAACGGCCGAACCAGATGGCGTGGAGGAGATTTTCCCGGTACTGCGTGAATCGCGGGATGCGGCGGAGAATCTTTTCCAGGATGGTACGGGCCTCATCATAGGCCGGCTCGTCCGTATCGCACTCCACCCGCCAGTCGAGCAGGGCCACCGCCCGCTGCCGCAGCTCGACGCATTCCATGACGGC
The DNA here is from genome assembly GCF_014359955.1 of Thermogutta sp. GTDB lineage: Bacteria > Planctomycetota > Planctomycetia > Pirellulales > Thermoguttaceae > Thermogutta. The sequence goes on from NZ_JACIYL010000074.1 coordinate 4,389, forward strand.
GGCGTCGGCCCGCATCTTGATGGCATTCTGGCGGGCAATCTTGAGGGCCGTATCGGAAGGCCAGTAGACCCGGGCCGTTCCACCCGTGAACAGACCCAGAAAACCTGCCGCATGGGGCAAGATGGTTTGTCCCTGCCCCGGTGGCATGCCGGGGATCTCGGTCACTCCCTCCGCGGTGACGAGATAGAGGGCATCCCCGGCCATCATCATGTCCCAGTGTAAGGCTTGTAGATGTAACCTTGCGAATCAGGATAGCACTCGAAGGCGAGCATGAGGCGGCTGTGGCGGGACCCCTTATTGATTTCGAACTGCCCACGGACCACGGCCACCGGGAGGTCCCAGCTCGCCACGTTCGACTTGAGGACCAGGCGAAAGGCCTTCTGGCCGGCGACCATCACGATCCCCGCCTCGTAGGCCAGTCCAGGCTGCGGCGTGGTGACCGAGATGCGGGCCGCCAGTTGATCGGCCACCGCGGCGTCCCACTTGACGAGTTCCATCGTGACCCGCACCCGCTTCCCCTGATAGACGAGATCAATCGGCGGACCGCTGTCTCCTCCGCGTTCATCGGAGTGGATCTCTTCGTAAAAATCCTCCTCCTGGATGCGGACACCGTTGGCCGTGTATCCCAGAATCTGCAGGGCCGTATCGGCGCATTCCTGGGGGCCGACCTTCACCAGCACAGCACCGGAGACCTGAACAGAAATGGGCATGACGTGTTCTCCTTACTCAACGAGCCATGCGATCGGGGCGGCTCGGATAGTACCCGTCACAGCGATCGACAAGCAGATTCATCCGCTCGATCTCAACCAGGGTGGGGGCCTCGGTCCTGGGCAGCCCGGCTTCCTGCGCCCCCGGCGTGGCGAAGATCCGCTCGCCCTTGGCAAGCTGAGAAAGCTTTTCCTCAACCCACTCCTGGGCCGCCCGGTAGTTCTCCTCACCAAACACGCTCACGCGGGCGGCCGCCAGATTGAGCACGGCCCGGGTGCAGACCAGCCGCTTGAGAAAGGCCTGGTCATCAGGGTCCAAATTGCTCAGGTCCTCGATCGTGTAGCGCCGGCCCTGGAGGATGGCGGAGCGGACCTCGCCGCTCGCATCGGTCAGCGCCGAGAGAATCCGCGTGTTGCTGGCGAGATTCGTCTCGGGTGTGCCGTCGTCGCGGGCCAAATCGGCCAGGAGCCGACTGTCGAACCGATCAATGAGGTCCTGCACACTGGCAAGCATGATCAGGTGATGTTGGTGATCAGGACGGCCGCGGCGGGGGCCACGAGGCGCACGTCGTAATCCTCGACGACGCGGCCGGAGATGCGGCGGTTGTCTGGATCGTCCTTCTGTTCGACGGTCATCTCTTCGTACATGAACAGGCAGCAGGCCGCGAAGTTGATGACGTTGGCGGCTCCTTCCATCCCACCCGGACGGGCCAGCAGGACGGCCTGGTTGTCCGGCCAGACGGGCGCCACGGCCCGCGTGCCTCCCTTTTTCGACGTCACCTTTCTCGTCTCATCGACGACCACCTTGAAACCGTAGAGGCTCTCCGGGACGCCGTAGGAAACATTCGTCCGCTCACTGGCCCCGCGGAGGAAGTCGAACCCGGCCTGGTACTTGATCATTTCCGTCAGTTCTGGAGCGGCGGCGATCTTCTTAGCCAGACCGCTGCCCATGACGAGGACCAGGTCGTCCTTGGTGACCATCCCCAGGGTATCATCGAGAATCTTTTCCGCCGCCGCGGTGAGCGTTTTCAGGATGTACATGTTCGTCTGGGTGGAGCTCGACCAGGCCCCGAAGCCGCTCGTCGCGTTGATCACGTGGTCCGCGGCATACTGCGTGGAGTCCAGCAGGACATTGGCGGCCAACTGGGTCCGCAGGGTCATGGCCTGCTGGGCCTTGGCCGCCGCGTGGCGGGCCACGATCTCCCAGGAGGCCTGCCGGGCGGCCTTCCAGCCGATGGTGAATTCGAAGATGTAGCGCTGCGTCCGGTACGGCCGGAACTCGAACTCCTGATTGCCAGCATGGCTCCGGCGGGCGTCCGCGCCGTCGTACCAGACGAAATCCCGGGCATCGCTGTTGAGGATCCGCCCCGCCTCATCGGGGTCCAGATAAATGTAGTAACCGGTGTCTTTCTCAACCGGCACGACCTGGGTGTACTGCGCGACCTTGAACCGCTTCGGGTCACGGGCAAAATCAACAACCAGTTTGTCCTTGGCCAGGGCCACCGGGACATAGGTGTTCGAGCTGGCAGGCATGACCTGAGGCATTGAAGAGTCTCCTTCGTTCTAGCAGTCCCATTCCATCACGTTAAGGCAGGTCGAACCTTCTGCATGGGCAGGACCAGGCAGAGGATCTTCTGCCCGGCGGCGGTGGCCGCCTGAAGCGCCACGGCCCCGTAGTTCTGAATGGTCGTTCCGGTCGTGGCCACGGCAACCGCCCGCCCCTGCGAGTCGCTCTTCAGCAGCGCCCCTGCGGAGATGGCGCCGCCGGCTTCCACGAGGCAGAGTTCGCCGACCGAATAGACTTCCAGGGCCTGGCCGGTCTCCGCCGCATAGACGGTGCTGACAAAGTCCTGGAGGGGCGCCTTGTTCGAGCCTTCCTGGGCCACCCCGATGATCTCGCTGTTGTCTCCGGCCTGGGCCACCGTGTTCTCGCCCGACAGCGTCACGAACCGGCTGGGACTGATGTTCCCGCTGGCTTTGAAACTTAAAATGGCCATCACACGACTCCTTCACAAATCAGAGTTTTCCCGTCTTGACGGCTTCCAGGATTTCCTCGTAACTGCAGCTTTCGCCGAGCTCCTTCTTCCGCTTGGCGATCTCCAGGGCCCGTCGGCGGACCTCCTCGCTGTACTTCTCCCGGGACTCGTCCAGTTCGACCGCCGCGCCTAGGGGCGGCAAGCGCTCCCCGACCGGGATCTGCTTGTAGTTCTCGCGGATGATCGCCAGGTGGTCTTTGAACTGCTCGTCGGTCATCCGCGAGTAGCGGCACCGCTCCACCTCCTTCTCCAGGTCGAAGGCGTAGACCTGCCGCAACTGAACAAGCTGGGAATACCGCTCCGCGTTGACCCGCGCGGCCCGTTCGGCCTCCACGTCCCGGCGGAGTTTTTCCAGTTCCGTCCGCTGCCGCTCGAGGTGTTGCTCGAGCAGGCGGTAGCGTTCCCGCAGTTCGCGGTCGGCGTCCCGTTCGCGGCTGGCCGCCGCCCCAAACATCTTCCGCTGGTCTTCGGTGAGGGGTTTGCCGTGCACGGTGCCGTCCTCCAGGATCTGTTTCGCCTTCTCGGGGTCAATCTTGTCCGAGGGCTGGTCCTCGTACTGCTGTTGCGGGTTATCCCCCTCGGTCTCGCCGCCACCCTGAGCCTGCTCCTGGGCCATCTTCTTTTTCACCCATTTCACCCAGTCGAGCTCGTTGAACGCCTCGATGATCTGTTTCAGGAGGTCCTGGTCCATTGTGTATCGCTCCTTGTCTTGGGACGGGACAGTCGAAACAAATGTGTTGCTTCCGGCGGGCATGACCGCCGCATAACGCTCGACAAGGACGTTCCCCTCACGCTCCGAATAGAGCAGCGTCAGCCCCATATCCAGCCGCGGCGGTTCCGCCCCCAGGAGGGCAATCGGATCGAGGTGTGTCTTGCGGAGGTCGTCCACGAGGCGAAACTCCGGACTGCGGCGGGGATAGCGTTTGAGGACGTCTTTGTATTCCTGAAAGATGTGAAAGTCCGCTAGAATCGCCGGTTTTCCGGCAAATTCACCCAGGCGGAACGGCCCCGCGAAGCCCACAACCTCCGGTTGCGGTTTATCCTCTCCCGGCGCCGGTGTGTGTCCGAGGGTGATGACGGCGTAATCGCCCGTCTCCTCAATGCGCCGGTTGCAGTTTTCGACGATGGCGGCCAGCTCGTCCGGGCCGAAAGTGACCCGCCGTCCGTCGGACAGCTCCGCTTCGTGCGCCACGAAGACCGGCACGTCCCGGACGTTGAAGAACTCCTCTTCAGGGAAGGTCTTCGGTTTAGCGATCTCCAGAAAACTCACCATGCCCGCAATATAACAAGCCCGATCGTCCGTGATGGAACATTTTCACGATAAACCCAGCAACGGACGCAGCGAGGGCCGCGGCGGCTTCACGACCTTGAAGACCTGCACAACCTCCAGGGGGAGTTTCGACTCCAGCCACTTCCCCTCGTGAAAGACGACCCGCGGACGGAAGACCTCGGCGATATAGGGTTTTCCCGTCCTCGGCCCGCGGATCGTGGTAAGGGCCGCCTGACGTGGGACGTACCCCCCGGTGATTCCCGCCAGGAAATAAGGCTTTTTGTGGCCCGATACGGTCCCGCGCTCGCGGAGATGGTCCCACACCCAACCACCCTTCGATCCCGCCTCGAGGAAATCCAAAAACTCTTCCGGCCAGACATCGCGATAGCCGTAGAGGGAACCGGGGAACCGGACAAGCTGACCCTTCCGCTCGGTTTCCGCCCAGAAACGGACATAGAGAATGTGATTGTCGATGTCGTAGCCGATGGAATGGACGTTCGATGAGCGGACTTCGACCATTTCCCCGGTCACGATGGGATGGGTGACGGGGAATTCCCGTGGCGGCCCGAACCGCATGGGCACCATCACGGTGTTGGAAACCCGCAACTGCGTCTCCCGTCGTTCCTGGACCTCCTCTTCGACCTCGCTCGGTTTCGGGGCAAGCCCTGCCAGCCCGAACTCCGGCCGTCGCAGGAGCATGTCAGCATGCTCTTGCAGGAAGTAATAGGCCGCCCAGATGGACCGCTCCAGCTCCTCCTTGGGGAGCCGCATCTCTTTCGGCGGCAGGACTTCAAAACCGAAAGCCCGCAGGAAGTTGATCGCGTCAAGGACCGAGAGGCGGAAGCCGGGGGCTTCATACGGGGGTTTACTCAGCGGCTGAAAAATGTTTTCCAGGAGTGTGCCAACCGGCCCTAGCGAACGGAGGAACTGCTTCACGACCGTCCACTCGCTTCGCCCGGCGTACTGCTCAATGGCCCCCTTGATTTCCCAGATCGACGTGCCCATCAACTCCTTGAGCGTCATGCCCCGCTCCAGCTTGCGGAACAGCTCGCTGGGATCGACCGCTGGACGGGCCCGCCCCTGTCTGATGATACTGCCGACCGGAGAACGGCGAAACGACTCCTCCAGCTCCAGACGGAGGACCTCATCGGCACGGCGAAAGAGCTTTCCAGGATCAAAGGCCATCTCTCTCCTCCTTTTTCGGAGTTTACCGGCCCGCCCCTGGCCGGACGGTTCACCAGTGCGACTCCCTTCGTGACATTGCCTCGGGTTTGTAGACGACGGTGTGGAGGAGCATCCGCAGGGCCATCTCCAGGGCGTCGGGGCCGTCGTCATGTTCGCCCAGCGGGAAGTCCTGGAGCTCGTCCACGAGTTTCCGACACCCCGGACTGGTGCGAAAACGGAGTTCCCGATTGGCGAGATACGGCCCGATCCGACGGATCCGCATGATCTTGGGTTCCGTGTTCTGGATCGGCCAGACGGGGACCCGGACCCCGAAACGCTCGAGACTCTCCCGCTCCATCTGCCGCTCCAGAAAGCCGTGGTACTGATTGGACTCCACGACCAGCCACCGCGGCCGGCACTGGTCGTACAGTTGCAGTGCCCGCCGGATCGTCTCTTCGGGTGTTCTCGGTTCGATCTCCGCATCAACGTAGAGGAGGGCCCGGTCGGGGGCCACACCCAACAGTACGATCGCTGTATCATCGCCAGGCAGGTCCGCCCGGCCGCGACTGGGATCGATGGCCATGATCCAGTAATCCACGGG
>NZ_JACIYL010000740.1 GCF_014359955.1 Thermogutta sp.
CGGACTCGTGAAGGCCCAATAAAGTCCGACCATGGTCACGAACAAAAGGGCTGCAAAAATGCGGTAATCGAGCAAACCTCGCCAGGCATTTTCGCCTCGGAGGGCATCCCAGGGCTTCTCCCATACCAAGGTCAGACTTTCTCGCGTGTGCTCGTGGGGGAGCAAAAGCGAAAGAATGACAATGAGTACGGACTCGATGCAGAACAAAATAAACGCCATGAAGAGGCTGTTAATTTTCAGGATTCCCATCCAGGTGAGGATGAATACGCCAACCCCGAGGAGTGAACCACCCACTAGGATGATAAACGCTGCCCGCCCCGACGTCCTCCGCCAGAACACGCCCCAGAGGAAGACCACGGCGGTGGGCGGCGCCACAACCGGGAACACATCGACCATCGCTTGAAAGATGGTGGTATCCCGGCGACCAAGGGCCATCGTCCAGGCCACCGCGATGCACATGGCGACAAATGTGGCGACGCGTCCAATCCACACCAGATGCTGGTCCGAGACATCCCCCCGCCAGCGTTTGTAAATGTCGTAGCTGAAAAGCGTGGCGATGGAATTGAGGGCCCCAGACACCGTGCTCATCAACGCTGCCAGAAGGGCGGCAATGACGATCCCTCGAAACCCGGGACCCAGCAGCAGATTGATCATGTGGGTGTATGTTTTTTGCGTATCAGGTGTGCCGTCAATGGTGGTTGGCAGCGGGGGCAACTTGCCCGTGTTGACCAGGCCCAGACAAATCACGCCCGGCAGCACAAACAAAAACACCGGCAGAATTTTGAGAAATCCAGCAAACAGAGGTCCGATTCGGGCGTGATTTTCATCGCGGGCGCCCAAAACGCGCTGCACGATCGTCTGGTCTGTGCACCAGTACCACACACCCAGCACCGGGTAGCCCAGGAAGACAGCGTACCACGTGATGCCGGTGGGATCGGCGCTGGAGCGGAGGATGCTCAGGTTCACCGGGTGAACCGCTTCTTTCAGGGCGTGCCATCCACCGATCATATTCATACCGATCCAGGTGATGCACGCCGCGCCGGTAAGAAGTACGATGGTCTGGATGGTTTCCGTCCAAACCACCGCCAGCAATCCACCGACGATGGTATAAATTCCCGTCGCACCGCACATTGCCAGAACCGTCCAGAAGCGATATTTCTCGGGGTTCCCGTTGACAAAGGCGGGAAGGATTGTTCCTTCAAGCACGATGGCGCCTGTGAGTAACGAGAAACCGATATGGACGACCACGGCCGAGAATATGGAGAGGACCGCAAGATAGTCGCGGCACGCCCGATTGTAGCGGCGTTCCAGAAAATCGGGCAACGTCGCGACATTAGCCCGCAAGTAAAACGGAGCAAAAAAGAGGGCAAGAATAATCAGCGTGAAGGCCGCCATCCACTCAAAATTTCCGTAAGTCAGGCCGGAGGTATAACCATTTTGAGCGAAACTAACGAGATGGATCGTGGAGATATTCGTCGCAAACAGGGCCATGCCGATCATTGGCCAGGGGAGCGACCTGCTTGCCAGAAAATAGTCCGTCCCTCGCACGCCCTGGCGTCGCAACCCCGCCAGACAGCCCAACAGAATAATGCCAATCAGGTATCCAAAGATGATGGTGAGATCGAGCCATGAAAGCGTGACATGGCTAAACTGACTGATTGTTCCACCCGGCTCGGCCGCAAGAGCGCGTGGACCCGCCACCAAGCCGATACCAATTCCTAACACAACCGCAAGCGTTCGAGCGAGATCTCGCGCGGACTTCGAACTGCACACGTTTGACAGAAATTGACGCCAGGTCATCCAGATCATATTTCAGTTTCCCGCATGTCATCTAGTTCGATAAAATACCGCGAGAACGATCGCCCAATTTCCCAGGGGCAACCAAGCCGTGGCCAGGAAAAACTCTGATTCTCGATCAATCTCATGACTCGAACGCGGCGTCACGGGCCAACCGATTTCGATTTCCCGGTCTCGTTGCTCTTTCATTCACTTTTGGTAAGCCGCCGATCAAAAGCGCCAATTTAGTCACGCGCTTTTCTCTCCGCAAGGTCGACCGTATTGCGATACTCCAGGCTTGTTCGGCAACTCGCCGGACGCGGCTCGGCACGTTATCATAAACAGCGTTTTCATGTTTCCTGGGCATGCTCTTTTTCGCAGGAGGTGTCCTCATGCGCTTGTGCATCCGTTACGTGCGATTGAT
>NZ_JACIYL010000741.1 GCF_014359955.1 Thermogutta sp.
CCCGTCCAATTCGCCTGACGAGCCGGAGCCGTTGCTCGTTTTCTAAAAATGCCCGTACGACATCGTCCATTTGGAAGCCCCTCTGGCCAGAGGACAAATACCACCACCGGCCGACCACTGGCCGGGACATTTCCCATTCTAATCGCCCGGCATCCCATGCAAAACAACCAGCCAACGCCGAAGGGGCACGCTCGTCGTGCCCGGGGAATGGGAATGGAGGATCCAACGTTAAACGACGGACGTGACAGGAACGTCCCTCCGAGAAATCGTTCGGAGGGGCACGCTTGTCGTGCCCGTTGAAGCGGGATCGATCATCAGTCGGTGTTCATCGGACCCGACGAGCGGGTCCCTCCGTTGTGTGGATTGAAGGGTCGGGTTCCACCCCGACGGGTCACGTAGTTTCATCCCGTTCATGGGGTGGATTGGCGGGCCCGGCATCATCCGGGCCAACGGTAAGGTTGTGAAGGCTAAAGCCTTCACGCAAAAGCGGCGATAAATCGCCGCACTCCATATGGAGTGCGGGGCTTTAGCCCCGCTTTCGGCGCGGGACTTCAGTCCCCGCGGAGAGGCAATGGATGATCAAACGTTAAACGACGGACCCGACAAGCGGGTCCCTCCGGATTCGGGTCCCTCCAGATACGGGCCGGACGTGCACGTCCCTCCGGGTTGAATGTCGCTCCCGCAAGAACCGCTGTGGACGGCGGCGTCGCCATCGGCGCCAGAAAAGGCCCATCAGCAATTGTCGGGGTCCCCCGTGTGTGATAAAAATGGCAAATTCAGAAAAGGAATGTCACACGAAAGCGGCGCAAGGAACATTGACACAGTGAGATACAGCCGATGAGCACTGCCAAACTCGATGACTATGTCGTGCTTCTGTCGTTACCTCATTTGCGGGAAAAAGATGTCGCCCGGATGGAAAACCTCCGGGAAATGACCGCGGGCGGGGAGATTGTGGATTTGGTCCCCAGCTTTCCCGCCGTCACCTGTCCCGTGCAGGCGAATATGACGACGGGACGACTTCCCGATAAACACGGAGTGATCGCCAACGGATTTTACTGGCGGGAGCGCGACGAAGTGGAGATGTGGACGTCTCCCAATGATTGCATCGAGGCACCGCAACTGTGGGACTTTCTCTATCATCATGAGCGGGGCCTGGTGAGTGCGGCCTGGTTTCCTCTCCATTCCAAAGAGTGCGGAGCCGAGTACATCTGCACGCCTGCCCCGATCCACAATCCCGACGGCACCGAGACCCTCTGGTGTTACACACGCCCGGAGGACCTCTATCTGAAACTGCGGGAGGCCCTGGGGGATTTCCCCCTGCATCGCTTTTGGGGACCGCTGGCCAACATCGAGAGTACGCGCTGGATCGTGGAATCCGCCATCCTGCTTGCGCAGGAATATCGGCCAAACTTTTTCTACATCTATCTTCCTCGTCTGGACTACGCGGCACAGCGGGATGGCCCGGAGAGTGCCGCCGCGATGAAAGCCGTCCAGGAACTGGACGAAGTCCTCGGCCGATTGATGACCGGTCTCCGCGACGCCTACGATGGAGACCCTCTCTGGCTGGTTGCCGGAGAATACGTCATCACTCCCGTGGAACGGGTTGTGTATCCCAACCGAATTCTCCGGGAAGCCGGCCTGCTGAAGGTGCGTGAAGAAAAAGACGGGGAGTACCTTGACACCGAAAACAGTGCGGCCTGGGCCCTGGCCGATCACCAGGTGGCGCATATCTACGTAAAAGATGCCGAGCCTGACGTGATTGAAAGAGTGGTGGGGCTTTTCCGAGGTCTTCCCGGTGTGGACGAGGTACTGGCCCTGGAAGAACGATCGCGGTACCACCTCAACCATCCGCGGAGCGGAGAGGTCATTCTCAGTGCGCAGCCGGATGCGTGGTTCGCGTACTACTACTGGCTGGAGGATCACCTGGCACCCCCGTTCGCCAGGAAGGTGGACATCCACCGCAAACCTGGGTATGATCCCGTCGAACTGTTTTTTGATCCCAACACCCGGGGTATTCCTCTGAAGGCGGAACTGGTTCAGGGATCGCACGGTGCGCCCGTTCGCGATAAGTCCCAGCGGACGGTGCTGATCAGCTCCCACCCGGGAATACTGCCGCCGGAGCCTGCCCGGGATACCGACGTGTTCCACGTGGTGTTAAAACATTTTGGCATGCGATTGACGACGTTCGATTGATCCCAT
>NZ_JACIYL010000742.1 GCF_014359955.1 Thermogutta sp.
GCCTGAAAAGCCAGGAGCGGGCTTCGTGCCGGGCTTGCGGAAAGCGAGTTTTCGGGGAGGTGCACGTCATGAAATCATTCCGTGGATGCCTGAAGCCCTGCGGGCGTTTGTCCAGGCTCCTTGCGGCTGTTTTGTCCGGCGGGCTGGGCCTGTTGATCCTGGGGACTTCGATCACACGGGCAGGTCCCCCAAACGTGCTTTTTATCGCGGTGGATGATTTGCGGCCGGAGTTGGGGTGCTATGGTGTGCCTCACGTGCAGAGTCCCAACATCGATCGGCTGGCTCAACGCGGAGTGGTGTTTACCCGGGCCTACTGCCAGGAGGCCCTCTGTGGTCCCTCCCGTGCCAGCCTGCTCACGGGTTGCCGGCCGGACACCACGGGGGTGACGCACAATGAGGCGTATTTCCGCGATCAACTCCCCGATATTCCGACCTTGCCACAATATTTCAAAAACCACGGCTATGTGACCATTGGCATCGGCAAGGTATTTCATCCAGGCAAGGACGACCCCGCGTCCTGGACGGAAAAACCCGATCTCATCTCACTTCGCCAGCCTCCCTATCCCAGGCCGGTCGGTGGCTATCAGCTTCCGGAAAACCGACGGAAATGGGAAGAACAGGCGGCGCAGGCCCGCCGCGAGGGAATCCCCAGCGGGGAGATCTGGCGACGCATTGCCCGCCCGGCCACGGAATGCGCCGATGTTCCCGATCAGGCTTACCTCGATGGTTTGATTGCGGATACGGCCATCGCAGCCATGCGACGGCACAAAGCAGAGCCCTTTTTCCTGGCTGTGGGGTTTTTGAAACCGCATCTGCCTTTCGTGGCACCCAAGAAATACTGGGATCTTTATGATGCCGCGAAACTACCTTTGGCAGCCAACCCCTTTCCGCCACGGGACTGTCCTCCGATAGCGCTTCCGCCCGGGTTTGAACTGCGTTTTCACTCGGACATACCGAAAGACGGTCCTCTTCCCGAAGAAATTGTCCGTCGTTTGATCCACGGTTACCTGGCCTGCACCAGTTACATCGATGCGCAGATTGGCCGGCTGCTGGACGAACTGGAAAACAACGGACTGACCCAGAATACGATCGTGGTGTTATGGGGGGATCACGGATGGCAACTGGGAGAACATGGGTTGTGGGGCAAAGCGAGCAATTTCGAACTGGCCGCCCGCGTCCCCTTGATTGTGGCGGCACCCCATCAAAAAAGCCGTGGCAGTCGGTGTTCGGCACTTGTCGAACTGGTGGACGTCTATCCGACGCTTTGCGAGCTCGCAGGCCTTCCGTTACCTGCCCATCTGGAGGGCGATAGTTTCGCGCCCTTGCTCGACGATCCGAACAGAGAGTGGAAGAAGGCGGCCTTCACGCAGTTCCCATGTCCTGCATTGCGAGAGTGGGCAGGTTTGCCCCTGGACAGTTACATGAGCCACCTCTTCCAGTCGCTTTTAACGAAAGTTGAAAAGCAAATCAGGGAATCGCTGCCCAGCGATTATTCTCTCGAAGATTGCCGCCAGCACCTGATGGGATACACCATGCGGACGGATCGCTACCGACTCGTTGTCTGGCGTGACGACCGTAACAGGAGTCGGCCACTGGCGATCGAACTTTATGACCACGCGCGTGATCCCCAGGAAAACGCCAACGTTGCCGGGTCTCCCGAGTATGCCGCGATCGTCAGCGAATTGATGGAGCAGTGGCGGAAAGGATGGACCTTCGCCCGGCCACCGAAAAACGCACTCTGAAAACGGCGCCTTCTCAAAGACCGAAGATCTGAGTGGGCGGGCCACGCTTCAATGCCACCGACCGAAGAAGCGTGCATCCTGCCCCCAGCGCAGGCGTCCGTTATCCCTCCAAGATCCAGGAACCGAGCGCTGAAACGACGGTGCGTCAATGCCCCTCCCGCAGCCGTCTGTTTTCTTCCATGATTCGCGCCCACTGCTTCTGGTTTAATCCTCGCTGGTAATAGAACTCGGGAGGATAGAGATACGAGTGGGCCTTCATGTCCGGATCATTCACATCCAGACTCAGGTCGCAATCAAACCTCATCAGGATGGAATGGACTCTGCCCGGTCCTCCCCCCATGATGTTGTGGCACAATCCCCAGGTGATTCCCCGTCCGTAGCTGGTATTCACAAACGCATCGGGAACAAACGGCCCGGGTGCGTCCGGCATCAACTCCGTGATGGCGGCCAC
>NZ_JACIYL010000743.1 GCF_014359955.1 Thermogutta sp.
AGGCCGATATCTGGATTCACAAACCTTATCGGGAAGGTTGGACTCTATGAGAAAACGATCGCTGTGGCAGCAGCTAACCACCGCGTTGGTGGTGGGAAGTTTCCTACTGCTATCCCCGGTGAGAATTGTCGGACTTGAAACCGCTTCCGAAACCAACCGACCGGAAGAGGCGGTTCAGGCGTCTGCACCTTCCCTCAAATACCGCCCCACTTCCGAATACAGGGTGCAGCATTTACAGGGGTGGAAGCTGTACGTGGCCCCGGACCTTCTGGAAGATCAAGAGCTAACCCAGCGGGTGTTTGCAGAACTGGAGAAGCAGCTCAAACAGATCACAGAGGCCGTGCCCCCGGAGGCTCTCAAAAAGATTATGCAAGTCCCTATCTGGATTGAGAAAAAGGAGGGACATCACCCGTGTATGGCGTACCACCCGGATCCGGAGTGGCTCCGTCATCACGATATGAATCCAGATAAGGCCAAGTGTGTGGAAATTGCCAACGGACGCAATTTCGTGAACTGGTCCAGAACGCAGCCGTGGATGGTCCTCCACGAACTGGCCCATGCCTACCACGACCAGTTTTTGCCCGGCGGCTTCGGCAACCGACAGCTCCGCCAGCGATTTGACGAGGTCAAGAAAGAAGCCCTTTATCAAAAGGTCAAGCACGTCAACGGGCGGGAACAAGAAGCCTATGCCCTGAAAAATGTTATGGAATTCTTTGCTGAAAATTCTGAGGCATTTTTCGGCAAGAATGACTTTTATCCCTTCACGCGTGACGACCTCGAAAAGTATGATCCGAAAACGTACGCGTTGGTCGCGGCGATGTGGGGAGTTTCGGTGAGCAGCACTCCAGAAAAACCCGAGGAAAAAACGGTCCAGACGGAAGCGCGTGAAGAAAATCAGTCGCACGGCAGCCAATAACTGTTCCCAGGGAAGAATTTGCCTGCCGTGGCCGGTCTGGTTTGCGGCAAGCGCTGCGGCGACGGGGCTTCAGGCAAGCAGGTTCGGTTGTGTGTCATTGACGAGGTCCGGGTTGAGAAAGTGGTTGAAGATCTCTCAAATAACCACTGAAGTGGCTTTCCGCGAGGCATTTTACCGATATGAGAAAAAAGGATCGCAGATGGGAAACGGTTTGCTGAAGATGGGCAGATTTGGTGTCAAAATAGAAAACAAGGGAGATGTAGCGGGTCTGCGGTAATCGGGCCGCTTGGAATATTTTCGGGAAATCCGGATGAAAACAATGCACGCAAACTCATTGTCACGGATGGTCGGTTTGGCCGCGCTTGCTGTCCTGCAACTGGCGGCGATTAGTTGGGCGAGCACACCGCTGGATTCTTTATTCCCTCCAACGACGCGGGGATTTCTGGCAGTGAGAAATGTTCAGGATCTGCGTGAACACTTCGAAAAGACGCAGATCGGCCAATTGTTGAAAGACCCCGCTCTTCAGCCGTTTGTCGAGGATTTGCGGCATCAAATTCAGGAGCGTCTCTCCGGAACCCGTGAGCAATTGGGTATCACCGCGGAAGACGTTGCAGAGGTCGCGACGGGAGAGGTAGCGGTCGGCGTTATTTACCGAGAAGGGGAAGAAAAAGCCAGTCTGGCTGCGATCGTCACCATTACGGGAGAACGCCCAAAAGCCGAGGAGCTTCTGAGTCGGGTTGTGGAGGACATTCAAATACGCGGCGGAAGTGTGGAAAAAATAACCATTCAGGGGCAAGAGATTCAGGTTATCACGTTGCCCAAACGGCCCGATGGAACAAATGGGGGAAAGGTCTTTTATTGCCTGCAGAATGATCTTTTGATCACCGCAAACGATCAGGCGGCTGTCGAGGCCATCCTGACTTTGCAGAAAGAAAAAGGCAGTTCGCTGTCGGAAGTCAAGGCGTTCAGCGCCATCATGGCTCGGTGTCGGAAGGACCTTCCTGAGGGAGAGGAACCTCAGATCCGGTGGTTTATCGACCCATTTGGCTACGCGGAAGCCATTCGCACGACCATCCCGCCGGAGCGGCGCAAGCAGCGGCGAGTGCAACTGGAACGGCTCAAGGCGGCTGGATTTTCGGTATTTCAGGGAATCGGTGGTTTTGTGAGCTTTTCCACGGAAGGCTTCGAGCTCGTTCATCGCACCTTTGTATACGCGCCACCGCCGCGTGAAAAATCGGCCAAAATGTTCGATTTCCCTAACGGTGACG
>NZ_JACIYL010000744.1 GCF_014359955.1 Thermogutta sp.
AATTTTTCAAAAACTGAAGGCGCATGATCAGCAAGCGAACGCCGCTGTCCTGCGAGTGGAAAGCGATGAATTCGTCCGTCAGACAGTCGCAAGTATTTTTCATCAGGCGGGAGTCATCTTTTCCAATCACGGTGTTGACGACCGAGCCGAAGAATGCTGGCTGATGGCCGCATCTCTTTCACCAAAGGATGTGGTGAGTCGGCAAGCTCTCGTGGTTCTCTACCAGCGGCAGCGACGAGCCGCCGAAGGGCTTGCCATCGCGCGACAGCTCGTGGAGCTGGAACCTCGTTATGCTGCCCATCGGGTTGCGGAGGGCATATTCTACCTGCAGATGGGAAACTTCGACAAAGCTGTTGCCTCGTTCAAGCAGGCACTCGCACTGGACCCGAATGAAGATGCAGCCTATGCTGGATTGGCGCAGGCTTACCTGCAAAAAAGAGAAAACTTTGAAGAGGCTCGACGGCTGGCCGAAAGGGCCGTCCGATTATCTCCGCGGCCCGATTATTTCATCGTGCTCGCTGTTGCGTGTGCGGAACTTGGTGACTTGGAACAGGCCACACGCAATGTGGAAAAGGCGCTGGCGATCGACCCTTCTCATGACCTCGCCCAGAAGCTAGCTCGGTTCTTGCAACATGGAATATAACTGTCTATCCCCGGCCTCATTTTGTTGCGATAAGATTGGTCCGTCTCTGGCAATTTGTGTTTTGGGTGTTTTCTTCCTGCTTCTTGCCCCTGCGGAGATGTGGGCAAAGGAGCCCGTCCGCCTGGTTTTCCAGGACGTCACGCAACAAAGTGGCGTCAACTTTCGGCACACGCACGGCGGCTGTGGCAAGTATTACATTGTGGAAACGGTGTCGGCTGGCCTGTGTCTTTTCGACTACGACGGTGACGGGGATGACGATATCTACTTTCTTAACGGCGCTCCGCTTGCTGGTTGCCCAAAACAGGAGAAACCCACGAACAAATTGTTCCGAAATGACGGTGGGTTTCATTTCACGGATGTGACCGCTGAAGCGGGAGCGGGAGATACCGGTTATGGATTGGGGGTGGTGGCAGGGGATTACAACAACGATGGATGTCTCGACCTGTTTGTGAATAATTACGGCAGAAACGTATTATATCGGAATAATAAAGATGGAACCTTTTCGGACGTGACTGTGCAGGCGGGCGTGGACAACGGATCGCGGGTCGGCGCCGGCGCCCTTTTTCTGGACATTGACGCCGATGGATGGCTCGACCTCTACGTGGGCAATTATATTGTGTTCGATGAAAGCAGGCACGTGTTCCATCAATTGACGGGCATTCCTGTGTATGGCAGTCCGGAGGAATATCCTCCTGATAAAGATACTCTTTTTAAGAACAATGGGGACGGAACGTTTCGAGACATAACGGAGATTTCGGGAATCGGCACAGTGGCGGGCACAAGCATGGGCATGGTGGCAGGTGATTTCGACAACGACGGGGATACCGATATATTCGTGGGGAACGATGTTCGGGCCAATTTTCTTTTCATCAACGATGGTAAGGGACATTTTACGGAATCGGCTCTGGAAAGGGGTGTTGCCTATAACGGCTACGGGGACGAGAACGCAAGTATGGGAGTGGATTGCGGAGACTACAATAATGATGGGTGGTTGGATCTGTTTATGTCGGACTATCAAAACGAGTGGCCTGTTCTTTATAAAAACACCGGAGACGGATTTTTCGAGGACACAACGTTCAGTACAGGGGCCGGCGGAAAAGTGTATCCGTATGTCAATTGGGGGGTTGGTCTGGTGGATTTTGATAACGATGGCGACAAAGATATCTTCATCGGAAACGGTCATATTAACGATAGAATTGAGGAGATCGACGATACAACGGCCTACCGGGTAGCGAATACCGTTCTCCGCAACGACGGCGGTAAATTCGTGGATGTGAGCGCGACCGCGGGAGATCTGCCGAAGCTGGTGAAGTCAACCCGGGGTGTCGCTTTCGCGGACCTTGACCTGGACGGTCGTGTGGATATCGTCATTCTGAACTCTCAGGATTACGCCGATGTTCTGCGGAATGTGACGGAAACAGACAATCACTGGATCCAGATAGACCTCCGTCAGTCGGGAAAGAATTGTTTCGGAGTGGGGAGCCGGGTAAAGGTCGTGGCGGGCGAGCTTGTTCAATATGACGAGGTCCATG
>NZ_JACIYL010000745.1 GCF_014359955.1 Thermogutta sp.
CGCTCTCCCCGATGATGCCCGCCTGAATAACCAGACCGGCGGCTTCGGGGATTGTCATGAAGAAACGCTCCATGCGGGGATCGGTGATGGTCACCGGACCGCCTTCCGCAATCTGCTGGCGAAAAATCTGCACCACACTGCCCGCCGAATCCAGCACATTGCCGAAGCGAACCGTCACAAACCGGCAGGGCGACACCTCGCGCATGGACTGCACGTACATTTCCGCCACGCGTTTACAGGCCCCCATCACGCTGGTGGGATTGACGGCCTTGTCGGTGGAAATCATCACGAACGACTCAGCTCCGTATTGATGGGCAAGATCCGCCACATTACGCGTGGCAAAGATGATGTTTTTGACCGCTTCTCCAGGATGCGTCTCCAACAATGGCACGTGTTTGTAGGCTGCCGCGTGGAACACGACGTCGGGTCGATATCGGGCAAAGAGATTCTCCATCCGCCGACCATCGAGAACGTCAGCCAGAAGGACAGCGAGCTCGGTCCGCCGGGCAGTTCCTGAGGTGGCCGCCAGTTGTCGCAGTTCACGCTCGAGGAAAAACTGCCCTGTCTCGCTCCGGTCCACCAAAACGAGGCATCGCGGACGAAACCGAACGAGTTGCCTGGCGATTTCTGACCCGATACTCCCTGCACTGCCTGTCACCAGGAGCACACGATCTTCCAGCCAATGCCGTAAGTTTTCCCACTCCAGAGCGACGGGATCGCGGCGAAGAAGGTCGGTGATGGCGATGGGCCGGGGCTGGACCGAAACGCGTCCGGAAAGCAGTTGCTCATAACTGGGAAGGACCTGGACGTGGAGTCCTGTTTCCCTCGCTTCTTCCATCAAGCGGCGGATCTCACGTCCGCTCAGCGAGCCGCCCGCCAGAAAAATGTCCTTGACACCGAGCCTTCGGGCCAGTTCACAGGTCTGCTCCACAGTTCCGATGACGGGGACGCCACCGATGCGTGTTCCGACCCGCCCCGCCTGTCGATCAATAAAACCCACAACACGGTAACGGCAGGAAGAATGCCGATTGATGGCCCGGAGAAGATCCTCTCCCGCCTCGTCTGCCCCCACAATGAAAACCGGCGGATCATTGCTGAAGAAATTTTGCCATGTTCGATCGCGAATGGCCCGCCCTATTGCCCGAACTCCGCCCAGAATGAGCACGGTGGTTCCCCAATCAATGAGGAGAATTCCCCGGGGCACCATGCGGGGCGGGAGAAGAAAGCGATCAAAAATGACAACCGCTGCCAGCGCAGCCGTACTTGCTTCGACCAGCACCAGAAGATCATAGAAACTGAGGAACCTGGTCCAGCTTCTGTGAACCCCACAAGCGACAAAGACAAAGAGCTTAATGGCAACCACGTAGGGAAGCGTCGTCCAAAACCACCGCTGCACTTCTGCCTGGCCCAGGCCGTCAAATCGCAGGTGAAACGCGCACAGGTAGCTCGCCACCAGACCCACGATGAGCACGACCACGCCGAATAATCCCTTCCTCAGGTTGCTCGGCGTCGGGGGGCATCGGGTCAACAGGCGCATCCGCCGAAAAACGCCCCACCCGCCTTCACCAAGGATGCGCCCAATCCTGTGGAAGATACTACGGTTTTTTCGACAGTCAGATTTGGGCTTCTCAAACAGAAGATCAGCCTCTCCGGCCGGCTCCATCGGCTGAAAAGCATTCTCCTGACCGGACGGAAAGTTCGATCCTTCCTCCGCACGAATAACCCGCAGGTCCGGTGCCGGAATGGACGGCACAATCCTGCAATTCTTATCAGATCCAGAACCTGGTCCGGAAATAGTCACGGCAACCTCCGTTGCTGCCGATAGTACGGGACATCCTTTTCCCGAGTTAATCCATATCCGAAGCCGCTTGCCGGAACAAGGGCGATTGCGTGGCACTGCCGGGTTTCGAGTTCAACGATTCGTCACGGAAACGCCGGGTAATGCGGCCTCCCCGCCGGGCACGCGCACCAATTGCTCCGCCTCCAGGCGTTTGCTCGCTACGTTCTGGAGCCTCTTCTGGAGGGCACGATGCCCCGGCCGACGTTGCACGCACCACCGAAAATGTTCCTCCGCCTCAGCGTACATCCCCGCCTTCTCCAAACTGACCGCCAGGTAATAGCGCGCTCGATAACTGACGGGATTGGCGCGCACCGCCTGTCGGGCACAGGCGATG
>NZ_JACIYL010000746.1 GCF_014359955.1 Thermogutta sp.
CCGGCGAGTGGATTCCCAATGAATTCGGCGGCCGGGAGAATCTCCAGGCCATCGCTTTCCTCAAACTGTTGAATGAACAGGTGCACTTGCAATTTCCCGGCGTCCTGACGATCGCCGAGGAATCCACGGCCTGGCCGGGGGTTTCGCATCCCACCTACCAGGGTGGCCTCGGCTTCAGCATGAAGTGGAACATGGGCTGGATGAACGACACCCGGCGCTACATGCACAAGGATCCCATCTACCGCAAGTATCACCACAACGAGCTTACCTTCAGCCTCATCTATGCCTTCCACGAGAACTTCGTCCTTCCGCTGTCGCACGACGAAGTGGTTCACGGAAAAGGCTCGCTCATTTCCCAAATGCCGGGTGATTGGTGGCAGAAGTTTGCGAATCTTCGGCTGCTATACACCTATATGTGGACACACCCCGGCAAGAAACTGCTGTTCATGGGCAGCGAATTCGGACAGTGGCACGAATGGAACTATGACGCCCAGTTGCAGTGGGAACTCCTCGACTGGCCCACGCATCGCGGGGTCCAGCGGTGTGTGGCGGATCTCAATAAGCTCCTGCGGCGGGAAAAGGCCCTTCACGAGGTTGATTTCCGCTGGGAAGGGTTTCAGTGGATCGACTGCCACAATTGGGAGGAAAGCACGCTCAGTTATATCCGGCGGGGCAAGGATCCCAACGACTACCTGGTGATCGCGCTCAATTTCACGCCCGTGCCCCGGTGGGAACATCGCATCGGCGTCCCCGAGGTGTGCGAGTTTGAAGAGATCTTCAATAGCGATGCCGAGATGTACGGTGGAGGCAACATCGGCAATTATGGCCGGGCCGTCTCCGAGCCCATCCCGTGGCATGGGTTTCCGGCGTCGATGAAGATTGTCCTCCCGCCACTGGCAGGGGTCATCTTCAAACCGCGAAGAGATCGGCGCCCCAACGTGCCGCCGCAAGAGTCACCAGGGCGGTGATCGCTCCCGGACAAGATCCCTCCTTGAATTTCACGCCGGGCTGGCTGGATGGGTGGGTGGGGAAATGCCCGGTGAGTGATAATCCTGGTTGGTCAGGTAATCGATCAGCGCCTGGTTGTTTTCCCACATGGGGCGCATGAACTTTTCCCGAATATAACGAAAGACGGCCGCCTTCTGCTCGCGGTTGAGGGAGCCCGGCCCGCGGATGGCTCCAAGGATCGCGTCTTCCCCGCGTTCGATCCTTGTGAGCGCATAGCGGGGCGCCAGTTGATAGACGTGCAGACCGTCCAGCCGGTGCGAACCGTCTGGATGTGGTTCGATCTGAAGTTCGACGAGTTTGAAATCCCCCTGGGCGGGTAGTTTGTCTGCATTCCGGACGGCCCGCACAAATGTCGTTCCCGACCGAATCATCCATCCTTGACCGTTGGACTCCCACGTGGCGACCAGACCCTGCCGGTCGCACACCAGATAATGGAAGTGGCGGACCAGGCGATCGGGATGCTCGATGTCCGGCAGGTCATCGTCGCCTGCCGGTGGCGGAGAGCTACCGGCAGGCCCGACCGGGGTTGAGCTGGGCGGAGTTTGTTCGCTCTGGCGAATGGGGACAATTTCCCCACACCGGGGGCACTTTCCTGCGCGGCCTGTAAACTGCGGACTGACCTTCAGACGTGCTTGGCAGGAAGGACACGTGACCACGAGCATCGAAACTATTCTCCCATGCAGAAGCGAGAGCCCTGCATTCAATCGTCGCTCTTTTCTGATGGCGTTGCAAGAACCTGTTTCTGCCGGCGCTAGTTCACATCCAGCGGTACTAGTGCTTTGCTGGGAGACAAGCCCCCATGGCAGGGGGTAACCCGACCGCCTTTGCGGATTCCTGAGAAAAAGCGTAACATAGGCTAAGATGGGTCGAAATAGGTGAAGGACTCCATCATTCCTCAGCGCCCGAACGGCGGAATCCCCTTCGCCCAGCTTGAGGGAACCGCGGCGGACTTCAGGATGAAGCTTCCGGCCGTGGAAGTGCTTTTTTGAAGATAATGATTCCGGAGGCCACAAAACTGAGTGCAGCGGCTTGATGATTGACATGTTTGCCTGTCAGGATTTGGCACTGAACCTGGAAAGCCGCTGTCAAAGAATCGGCCTCATCAAGAAACGGATGACCAAGTCTTGCCATGAACAAGTCGGAGAAACTACCCGGTCGTGTTTTT
>NZ_JACIYL010000747.1 GCF_014359955.1 Thermogutta sp.
CCAGAGATCGGTACCATCAAGTGAGACCATGACTCCGGCGCCCAACTGCTGAATCTGGGGGTTGCCCTGAAACGTCGCGCGGAGGTGCGCGGTTGTACCGTTGCTGGTGGACTGGAAGCCGGACCACGAGAGCGTTACTGCTCCGCCGGTCTGGCCCGCCTGATTACCAAAGTTTGCGAGGGGTAGGAACGTGTCCGTCAGGGGACTGACAGAGAAGAGATCGCGGGCTTCAAGGGGTTCGAAAGAGCGACGCCGACCTGATCGTCGCAGACGCCGGCAACTGGTGTTTGCAATGCGGCGGGTTAAAAGCGGTAAAAGGCTTGACAGGATGCGTGTCCGACGACTGGTAGTGCGGGGGCGGTCGTCCCAGCCACACAGCCCGGCCGAGAGAATAGAGCGTCGTTGCATAGTCATCGTTGTCGTACCCAAGAAGCAACCAGAAGGTGGCAACTCCAGCGACGAAACAGGATCTATGGGTGACCGATAAGCCTGTGCAATTCACCGAGAAAAGACACAAGCCGTGACGAGCTCTCAAAAACTCGAGTCGAACGTGTTCGGCCACACGCCGACTCAGTTCTTGTAAAACCATAGGTCACAACAAGTGACAATAAGCCTCACACTTGAGGCAATCTTGCGAAAATGTGCCGCAATAATTGGTAAAACGGAAGGTGGAAGTTCCGTTTGTGCGGAAATTGCGGGTCGTATGCGGGGTTGAACGGTCCGTTACGTTTCACGCACAGGGAATCGCATGACAGAGGCCGGGCGTAAACCGGTGGCAACCCTCCCGGACCAGCGTTCGCTCGAGGCAGGATTTCGATTCCGCCCCATGCCAGACCGCTTTGCGCAGCTTCTGCTGCCCCATAAAATAAAAGCGATGTGAGCAGTTCCAAGGACGGCCGCCTGGTTTGCGCCCGTAGCTCAACCGGATAGAGCATCGGTCTTCGGAACCGAGGGTTGGGGGTTCGACTCCCTCCGGGCGCGCTTTGATAGAGCTCCGGCCTGTGTGCCGGAGTTACTTTTTTGGTAGGAGCATGAGATCAGACCGTTGCCAGATTTCTGCGACTGCGGCCATTTTGGCTGGTGAAAAACCACCGTAAAAAGGGAGACGGGAAGGAGGCGGGTACCTGAGCACGGCTGACTCATTCCCACTTCTGCAAAAACTTGAGGTGCCACGAGTGCCAGCTGCTGGATGGGCCATTCATAAATGGGCTCTACCAGTGGCGTGGCCCGGGTCGAACTGGGCATTTCAAGCCCTTGTGTGATGCGGATGCCCCCGGGGCGCTCGCTCGGCCTGGAACCGGCGCCTGGAGGAGGGACGCCTCCCACGGTGTCCACCGAACACGGAGGGGGCACCCTTTCGTGCCCGGCAGAACGCAAGAATCCAACGATGGAAAGCGGACATGACAGGCACGTCCCTCCGAAAACAGGCGTGACAGCAGGTCCATCCTGGCTGATGCGAACCAGTGTGGGCGTCCGTGCCCGATCGCAATAGGAAAAGTGGTGATGTGTCACCTGGGCGCGGTTGTTGGGACTGTGGCCACGGTCGGTTACAATACATATCTTTCGACTTGTTGGGTGGGTTACGGCTCTTGTGCGGTGGCGGGCCGGTACTGAGAAGCCAATCACTTTGAGAGGACGGGTTTACTATGGCAGGTTGCGTGCTGGCGTATTCTGGCGGACTGGATACCTCGGTCATTCTGAGTTGGTTGGTTGAGAAGGGCTACGACGTCCACGCGGTGTATGTGGACCTCGGCCAGCCGTGCGAGGATCGCGAAGCCATCCTGGAGAAGGCAAAGAAAATTGGGGCAAAATCTGCCCGGCTGGTGGATGCCAGGGAAGAGTTGTGTCGGGATTTCGCGTTCCCTGTCATGCAGTGGGACGCCCGGTATGAAGGTGTCTATT
Organism: Thermogutta sp.; assembly: GCF_014359955.1. GTDB lineage: Bacteria > Planctomycetota > Planctomycetia > Pirellulales > Thermoguttaceae > Thermogutta. The sequence continues at coordinate 1,903 of NZ_JACIYL010000747.1, forward strand.
TGCTGGGCACGTCCATAGCGAGGCCTCTGATCGCCAAGGTTTGTCTTCAGGTGGCCCGAGAGGTCGGTGCTGATACTTTCGCCCACGGTGCTACTGGCAAGGGTAACGATCAGTGCCGGTTTCAACTCGCTGCCGAAGCCCTGCAACCCGGGATTAAGGTTCTGGCCCCGTGGCGATTGCCAGAGTTCCGCCAGAAGTTTCCCGGGCGGAAGGAAATGATCGCGTATTGCGAGCAAAAGGGAATTCCCGTCAAGGCAACAGCCGCGAA
>NZ_JACIYL010000748.1 GCF_014359955.1 Thermogutta sp.
CGGGACAGATTCCCACATCGCCCATCCAGCAGCCGACGATCACGGCCGCAACCAGTGTTTCACGAAATGCGATCCGATGCCTTTTCAAAGCCATGATCCCGATATCCTTCGCGGCACAATCCATCCGATGTGGAGCACACTGTGAAAGCCCTGTGCCAGCGTGCCACAGCGCAGAAGCGCAAAAGTTTCTTAATTGCCCAAGTTTAGCATCGGAGAGTCATCGGTGCCAACAGGATGGCGGAAAGCCTCGGAGAGGGCAATTCGGAGGGGCACGCTTGTCGTGCGCGCAAGACGGTGACGAAATGGACATTCCAGCGCTGACAAGCGGACCCGACAAGCGGGTCCCTCCGGAAAACGTCCCTCCGGGAAAAACGGACCTGACAAGCAGGTCCCTCCAAAAGGTCGGAGGGGCACGCTCGTCGTGCCCGGTGAAACCGGTGTGCGGGCGGTGAAAGCTGTTAATCCACCACGGAACTCGCACCGCAACCGAATTGTTCGCCAAGTGGATTCTGGACCGCCGAGGCGAAGGCGAGGATGTCCACGGCGATTTCCTGGATGCGACTGGCGGCCCCCACAAGATGGGCGCAAAGGTCTGGAGGTTTTTCGACCAGTTTCTGCGCCATCTTGTCGCGTTCCCGTCCAATCTGGTTGAGCGCGTCCTGGATGATGTCTTCCGCGGTGTTATCTGCGGCCAGTTGCTGCCCCTTTGCCCGGGCTCGTTCCGAAAGCACAAGGTTGCGGAACCAACGGAGGAGTGAAGCCCGACTCACTATTCCAACGGGAACGCCCTGATCGGTGATGATGACGCGCCGCATAGCCACGCGGCAGAGAAACTCGTAGATCACCCGCACCGGCGTGTCGGCGGGATACGTGATCACGTGGGGGCGCATGAGTTCCGAGATCGGGCGGTTCCAGCCTTCCGAGGAAGTGATGGCCTCCATGAGGTCCTTTTCCGAGACGATTCCGATGAGCTGCCCATTTTCGTTGACCACGGGAGCGGAGCTGATGCGTGAGCGGAGGAAGTAGGCCGCCACGTGCTCCACGGTCTCATCGCCCTGGAGAGGGGCCACGATAGGCGTCATGACGTGCTCGGCGAGAATCCCTTCGAAGAGGTCATGGCGTCGATGCGATTCATCCAGATCAAATTCCACATTTTGATTGACTGTTTGGTAAGTAACTACCCGGTCACGGCCGGTCCGTTTGGCGCAGAGCAGGGCCTGATCCGCCTGGTCGAGGAGTTGCTCGGGCGTGAGGGTGTCCTCGTAAAGACCGGAAACACCGACGCTGCAGGTCACCGTCAGCTTTTTATCCCCCGCGACGATTTCTGTTGCCCGTAACATCTCACGAAAGCGTTCGGCCCATTTGAGGGCCTGCGCTTCGCTGATTTCAGGAAGCAGGACGCAGAACTCTTCCCCGCCGTATCGGGCTGCCACATCGGAATGGCGGCAGGAACGGAGGAGCGTGTCGGCTGTCACCTTAAGAACCACATCACCCACCGGATGCCCGTAAACATCGTTGATCCGCTTGAAAAAGTCCAGATCGAGCATCGCACAACTGAGTGGGCGATTGGTCCGGCGGGCCCGCTGGAATTCGTAGCAGAGAATGTCGTAAAAACTGCGCTGAGAGAGAAGCCCGGTGAGGGCATCCGTTCGGGCAAGCTGCTGGAGTTTGCGTTCGCCTTCCAGGATGCGGGCGGCTGCCCGAAGCCGGGCCACCAGTTCCGCCTCGCGGATCGGTTTGGAAAGGAAGTCGTCGGCCCCGCTTTCCAGCCCTTCCACGACCCATTTCGGGTCGTTCCGCGAAGTCAGAATGAGCAGGTAAACGTAATGTGGAAGGGGTAACTGGCGGATCTCGTGACAAAGCTGAGGACCTTCCACGCCCGGCATTTCCCAGTCCGTGATGACAATGTCGGGCGGCTGTTCACGGACTATCCGGAGGGCCTCGGTGCCGTTGGTGGCTTCCCGAACGTTGTAGCCGGCCCGAGTCAACCACCGTGCGAGCATTTTTCGAATGAGATCGTCGTCATCGGCAATGATGACGTTCCGAACATGGATCGGTGTTTTCACCCCAGATGGTTCAACGTTGGGGATGTTCTCCGTGTGGCCGGAGGGCCTCTGCTCCGGCGCCACAGTCGGCCGGGGAGACATGAGGCCCTCCGGCTCCAAAAC
>NZ_JACIYL010000749.1 GCF_014359955.1 Thermogutta sp.
ACCGAGAATTCTGCGCCCGTCGTGGCTGCGGTGGTTCCCCCGCAACCTCCCATCGTCGTTCGTCGCTGGAGTGTGGGGGCCATCATCCTTATTATCCTCCTGCTGGTGGGGCTGATTTTCTCCGCCTTCCTCAACATGATGCTGCTGGGCATGGTCGGGCTCCGTGTGTTCGAGATGCCGAAAGTACGGGAGGAATATTTTTCGCATTCCAGAACCGCCCGGGATAAAGTGGTCATCATGTCGTTGGAAGGTCTCATCCTGGACGGTCGGGGGTTCATGAAGGACCAGATTGACCAGGTCATTGAAGACGAATCGGTCAAAGCGGTGGTCCTGCGCATCAACTCGCCGGGGGGAACCGTCAGTGGCGCCGATTTCATTTACCACCACCTTCAGCGGATGAAAGAAAAGCGGAAGATCCCTCTGGTGGTGAGTATGGGGGCCATCGCGGCCAGCGGGGGCTATTATGTGGCCATGGCCGTGGGGGATACACCCCGCTCGATCTACGCTGAACCGACGACCTGGACCGGTTCCATCGGTGTGGTCATCCCGCATTACAACGCCTCGGAGCTTGCCGAAAAAATCGGCATCCAGGAGGATTCGGTGGCCAGCCATCGGTTGAAGACGATGGGGAGTATTCTCCGGCCGATGACCGAGGAAGAGCGGAAAATCTTTCAGGGGCTCGTTGATGAGAGCTTCGAAAGGTTTAAAGAGATTGTCAAATCCGGCCGACCTGTGTTTCGCAAACAGCCGGCCCTTCTGGATAAGCTGGCCACCGGCCAGGTGTTCACAGCCCAACAGGCCAAGGCTGACGGCTTGATCGACGAGATTGGATTCCTTGAAGATGCGGTGGACCGCGCGATTGAGCTGGCTGGGCTGGACCCGGAGAATGTCCGGGTGGTCCAGTACAAAAAAGAACCGACCATGGCGGACATCCTCTTCGGGGAGTCGGTGCATTTTCCGATCCGGCCTGCGGGTGCGGATTGGTCGTGGCTGCTGGAACTGAGCGTTCCCCGGGCCTATTACCTCTTCTGGCAGGGGCCCGTGCTTCTCCGCAGCGGATCGTGAAGACGCGGTTTGTCGCGGCAAGTTGACGCATGGCGCGCGGGATGACGCACCGCCTTCAGAGGGCCGCATGATGCAGGCCCCGCTCACAGACCCACGGCGGTACGGAGCGGTTCAGCAGGGTGGCACTGCTGGCCCTCTTCGATGAAGCACCGCACTTGCCTGGCCGACACGTAAACAGTATCCCCTTCCTCGAGTGCGAGCTGCGAGAGGTGATGGGGATCAATTTCGGCGAGGAAAAGTTCCCCCGATTGAGCCATCAGCCACAATTTCACCAGTCCTCCCGCCGTGTGAATCCGCTGAACAACTGCCGGGAAAGCGTGCTTATGAGGAATCATGCTGAGGGCGAATTCGTGCGGTCGAACGAAGACCACCACCTCTTCACCGGCCGACAAGGCCTCAGAGGTGCCAAATTCCACGCGGGAACCCCGGCGAATCCCGCGAAACCTGTTCACGGTACCGATGAATTCGGTGACAAACGCTGATTGCGGCTGATGATAGACTTCTTCCGGCGTGCCCACCTGCTCGATTCGGCCAGCGTTGAGCACGACCACACGGTCCGCAAGTTCGAGAGCCTCGTCCTGATCGTGGGTGACGAATACGCTCGTCAGGCCGATTTCGTCGTGCAATCCACGGAGCCAGGTGCGGAGTTGCCGACGAACTTTGGCATCCAGGGCCCCGAACGGTTCATCGAGAAGAAGTACCTGCGGGCGGATGGCCAGTGCCCGGGCCAGGGCCACCCGCTGACGCTGCCCACCCGACAGTTGATGCGGATACCGCGCGGCGAACGGCTCCAGTTGTACCAGCCGCAAAAGCTCCCGCACTCGCGCGTCGATGTCAGCGGAAGAAAGCCGCAACTGCCGCCGCTGAACGCGGAGTCCAAAAGCGATATTCTCGTAGACCGTCATGTGCCGAAACAGTGCGTAATGCTGGAATACAAACCCCACTCCCCGCTGGGACGCCGGTCGATAAGTGACGTCTTTACCATCGAAAAGCAGACGGCCGGAACCAGGGTCGGGCGCTTCCAGGCCGGCTATGATTCGCAGAAGTGTCGTCTTCCCCGAACCGGAAGGTCCCAGCAGTGCCACGAGTTCTCCCGCAT
>NZ_JACIYL010000075.1 GCF_014359955.1 Thermogutta sp.
CGGAAAGAAAAGCGGCTGTGGATCTGACCGATCCGGCGACCGTGGAATTTCTCGAGAATTACATTCCGTTGATTCAACAGGGGAGAGGCCGCGAGGTACTCCACCTTCCTTGAAACCGCGTAAAACCAACCACCGCAGTTATCTCGTGTAAAACCCGAGCAAATTCTTCTTTAATAACTTCACGAGAACTGGGAGACGCCACCGATGAGACGCTTGACTGACCTGCGTTTGCTTGCAGCTATCGTTTCCACACTATGGCTTGGTGGGAATTTCCTGGCTTTCTCGGCGGACAAATCGGATCAGCAGCCATGGGTTGTGTATGAGGGCAAGACTGGACCTGGCACGGGTAAGCACATTGTGCTCATCTCAGGCGATGAAGAATACCGGTCCGAAGAAGCCCTGCCGATGCTCGGAAAAATCCTCGCCAAGCATCACGGTTTCACGTGCACGGTGCTCTTTGCGATCGATCCTGCAGCGGGAGAAATCGCCCCCAACGTGCAGGATAATATTCCCGGATTGGAGGCGCTGAAAGAAGCAGACTTGATGATTATTTTTACCCGGTTCCGTAACCTCCCCGATGAACAGATGAAGTATATTGTGGACTATCTTGAACAGGGAAAGCCTGTTATTGGAATTCGGACGGCCACCCATGCCTTCGATATTCCTCGGAATAGGATGTATGCGCGGTTTAGCTGGAACTCCGGGGAGCCCGGTTGGGAGGGCGGGTTCGGCCGGGTTGTCTTGGGCGAGACGTGGATCGCTCACCATGGAGCACACAATAAAGAAAGCACACGCGGCGTGATCGCTCCCAACGCGCAGAACGATCCCATCGTAAGGGGCTGCCAGGACATCTGGGGGCCAAGTGACGTCTATCGGGTGCGGCTGCCACTGCCAGGTGATTCTCGGCCTTTAGTGCTTGGGCAAGTGCTGGCGGGAATGAATCCTTCCGATCCGCCGGTGACCGGTCCCAAGAACGATCCGATGATGCCCGTGGCTTGGGTGAGAACGTATGAAATCACGCCCGGTAAAAAAGGACGGGTATTCACGACGACAATGGGCGCTGCCGTAGACTTTAAGAGCGAAGGACTCCGTCGCCTGGTGGTCAACGCAGCCTACTGGTGTGTCGGGCTGGAGGATCGCATTCCAGAAAAGGCCAACGTCGATTTTGTGGGACCGTATGAGCCGAATTACTTCGGTTACAATGATTACAAAAAAGGGCTCCGTCCGGCGGACTTCGCGTGGAAGGACTGAAACACCCGACAGAGTGATCAATTTACGTCGAGGATCGTGTTGCGCGGGCGCGAAGCAGCTCAAATCAGCCGGGGGGCGACACTCTATTAGACAATATTTCACACGCAAAGTCGGCGTTAAGGAAACGCCGTGATAGTCGCCGTTGGCTTGAAATGTGAGAAAGTATTACCGGAAAACAACCGAACTCCGGAATGTGGTTGAGTACTGTAAAAAAGGGAGATGCCAGCGATGAGTAAATCTAAACACACATCACAACTAAATCGGCGTGAGTTTTTATCAAGAAGCGCCGTGCTTGTGGGAAGCGTGGGAGTTCCTTTGCTCGTGTCCGGCCGGGCGCTTGGGCTTAACGGCAGCGTCGCAGCGAGTGAAAGGATCGTGATGGGTGGGATCGGCATCGGACCGCGGGGAAGGACCGATCTGTCATGCTTTTTAAGAAACCCCGATGTGCACTTCGTAGCTGTGGCCGATCCACAGAGCGAGCGAAGACGGATCGTCAAAGAGATGGTTGATAAGCATTATCAAAACAACGATTGCCAGACTTATCATTATCTGTTTGACGTACTCAATAGAGACGATATTGACGCCGTCCTGATCGCGACAGGTGACCGATGGCATACGATGGCCTCTATATTGGCGGCCAAGGCCGGTAAAGATATTTACTGTGAAAAACCCTGTTCGATGACCATCGCCGAAAGTCGGGCCCTGGCGGACACGATCCGCCGGTATGGCCGGATTTACCAGGCCGGCACCCAGCGGCGGAATATCGGCAATTTTATCTTTGCAATTAACCTCGTACACAGCGGCAAGCTGGGAAAACTTCACACGGTTCATGCCAACACCCTGGATCCCCGGACCACGCGGGATTGGTTGCCGGCCGAGCCGGAGCCGCCGAAAGATGTCTGCGATTGGGACCTCTGGCTGGGCCCGTGTCCGTGGCGACCCTTCAACCAGCGCTATGTTAATGGAGGGTGGCGCGGCTTCTTCGATTTCCACGGGGGCGGTATTCTTGAATGGGGATCACACACGGTTGATCTCTGTCAGTGGGCGAACCAGGCCGACGACACAGCCCCCATTGAATACGAGCCACAGGGAAATCATGTCCATGCCACCTACGCCAACGGGGTCAAGCTAATCATGCGTGATACCGGGTGGCTGGGCCTGGGCACGTGCAGTGTTCGCTTTGAGGGGGACGAAGGCTGGGTGGAAACGGGCGACAGTGGCCAGGTCGCTGTCTTTCCGGAATCCTTGCGCTCTGAAATGCCCGTTTTCACGATGGCGGGAACAGATCCTTCAACGCATATTCGCGATTTTCTGGATTGTGTGAAAAGCCGCAAGCAGCCGGCTTCCAACGCCAGTGTCGTGGCGCAGTCGCACATTGCCTGTCACGCCGCGTACATCGCGTGGCAACTGGGGCGCAAGGTGCGGTTCGATCCCGTCAAGGAAGAGTTCATCGGCGATGAGGAAGCCAATCGGCTCCGCTCCAGGGCACTGCGAGAACCCTGGCATATTTGAGGAACTTTCGGTGGACTACGACTTCGGCAAAAATCGGCATTGATTTTTGATTTTTTAACAAACAGGGAGTGAAACAATGCGTGCCACAACTGTATTGCATTTCGGGTTGGGGCTGCTTCTGGTGTGCGCCGCCGGTCTGCTTGAAGCCCAAGATTTGGCGACCACGCAGGACGTCTCTCAGTTGGTCGCGGCCTTGAAAAACCCCGCAGCAACAGATCACGACAAAGCGGTAGCGTGCGAGCGATTGGCGGTTCTCGGAGGCGAGGATGCCGTGCCCGTTCTGAAGGAAATGCTCCTCGATCCCAAGTTTTCCCACTACGCACGGTATGCGCTGGAACCGATTCCCTCGCCCGCAGTGGATGAGGCTCTTCGAGAGGCCCTTGCGAAGGCCGAGGGAGGCGTGCGCCTGGGGATTCTTAACTCGATCGGCAATCGCCGGGATAAGGGCGCCACGTCGCTGATCGCTCCTCTTTTGGAGAATTCCGACCTGGCTGTTGTGGACGCCGCTGCGTCCGCGCTGGGGCGCATCGCCACACCCGAGACAGCAGAAATTCTCTCAAAGGCGCTCAAGGACGATCGGCCGCCAGCACGGAGTGCCGTGGCAGATGCGCTTCTGACATGTGCGGAGCGTTTGAACGCGGCTGGTCAGCGGGATCTCGCCTTGAGGCTCTGGGATACGGTGCGATCCGCGGACGTGCCGGGAGCGATTCGCGTGGCCGCACTGCAGGCAGCGATCATCGCTCGTGGCGCCGACGGTATTGACCTCTGGAAGGAGCAGGTCTTTTCTGACAATGAAAAGTTTTTCCAACTGGCAATGCAGGTGGCGCGAAAATTGCCCGTCAATTCTGTTTTGCCTGTTCTCACCGAGGCAGTGACCAAACTGCCCGAGACACGTGCCGCAGTCGCCCTCGAAGTGGCGGCGGACATCGGCTCGAAACAGGCACTGCCGACGGTTCGGCAATTTGCCCAGCAAGGGCCGCGCGCAGTGCGGCAGGCGGCTCTCCGTTCACTTGCCAAGATCGGTGATGCCTCTGACGTCGCGATACTTTTGGCGGCAAGTGTTGACACCGACGAGCAGATAGCGGCGGAAGCTCGGGAGGCCCTGGAGATTTTACCGGGGAAGGAAGTCAATCAGTCTCTGGTGCAGGCAGCGAGCGGTGCAGCCAAGGACAAATTGCTCGTCATTTTGAATGCATTGGGCCAGCGGCGAGCGTCCGAAGGTTTGAAGACCATTCGCGAGGCGATGCGAAGCGACGATAGTGAAGTACGCGCGGCTGCAGTGGCTGCGCTAGGGAAAGTAGCTCGAGACGATGACATTGTGACCCTCGTTAAAGAGTTGGTGCAAACCGAGTCGGAAAGTGAACGGGCTGTGCTGATGGAGGCCCTGCGAACGGCTTGTCAACGGGCTGGAGATCGGGAAAAGGTGGCGGCACTCATCGCTGCCCAGTTGCAATCGGCTCCCGCTTCGGCTCGGGCCAACCTGCTTGAACTCCTCGGCGTTTTAGGGGGAAAAACGGCATTGGCTACCGTGGCGGAAGCTGCCAAAAGTTCCGATGCCGATTTGCAGGATGCTGCGACGGCCGTCCTGGGAAATTGGCTCTCCGCGGACGTTGCTCCGGTCATCTGGTCGCTGATCGAGAGCAATGCGGCTCCCCGTTATCGGGTTCGGCTGATTCGGGCCTATATTCGCGTGGCGCGTCAGTTCCGGGTTCCCGACCAGGAACGCCTGGAAATGTGTCGGAAGGCGCTTTCCGTGGCGGAACGTCCTGACGAACGTCGTCTGGTTCTGGATGTTCTAAGACGGAATCCATCTCCGGAATCCCTCGCCCTGGCAGCGGAGTTGGTGGCACAATCGGACATCCAAGAGGCAGCCGGTGATGCGGTGGTTACCATTGCCGAAAAACTGAATCGGAATGTGCCGGGTTTGAAGGAGGCTCTGCAAACCGTGCTGCAACACTGTCGCAATGCCCAGATTCGTGCCCGGGCGGAAGCACTCATGAAGCGTTTTCCGTGAGTGACTCCGCATTGCTGAGCGGCGAATTGTGTTAAACGAAGAATAGCCCATTCCGAATAAGGAATGGGCTTTTTTTCAAGCGAATAATGCCGAAATTAAAAAGACATCAGCAGAAGTCGCGAGATTGTCCTTCTAATCCTGCAAGTTTGCTGGAAAGATCTTCCAGGCGTATGACGACGACGTGAATGACCCCGCTTTGCTTTTGAAGCCGTCCTACCGCGAGAATGAGCGGTGCGTTGAGGGCAACGAGTCGCCACCGTTGCCACACATCAGGGCGGATGATCAGGTTGATCATCCCTGTTTCGTCTTCCAGGGTCATAAACGTGATTCCTCGAGCGGTGGAGGGTCTCTGACGCACGAGAACCATTCCTGCCACCCGTACAGGATAACCATCAGGAATATCCTGCAATTTGATGGCTGGAGTAACACGAAGACGGTCAAGCTCCGATCTGAGTAACCGTAAAGGATGTGCCTTTAAAGACAGGCCAAGCATGGAATAATCAGCCACCACTTCCTCAGCCATTGACATTTGAGGCAGAAGAGACTTCTCGAAAGACTGGTCTTTTATATTCGGGTGGGAGGATTGCTCCGGTGGGTAATGAGCAGAACACGTCTCAGCGGTGGAGGTAAAAAGGGAAGGCGCGTCGGGAGCCGTCTTCATAGCCAGCCAGAGGGCCTCGCGGCGCGTCAGGCCCAGGGAAGCGAAAGCATCTGCGTGGGCGAGGCGAACCACAGCAGACCTGCTGAGTTTGGTTCTTTGTACAAAGTCACTGAGACTTGTGAAGGGACCGTGCACTCGGGCCGCGATAATTTTTTCGGCATCTGCTTGTCGCATACCCTGGACCATGCGAAATCCCAGACGAATGGCTTTTACGGGAAAGAACGTTGATTCGGGACAGGGTGGAGAATTGTTTGTATTGCTTTCCAAATGGGGGTTTGGAGAAGCATGCCACGGACATGGAGTTTCCCCGGCTATTTCCTTTGACAACGGCCGTGGATTCCCTTCCTTTGTTTGAGAAGAATCAGATGAAAGAATGGTTCCGGTTAGCAATTTGGTCGGTGCATCCGCATTTTCCAGGTCACTATCCCAGAAACTGAAATTGACATCCACCGGCCGGACCTCGACGCCGTGTCGCTGGGCGTCTTCGATGAGTTGGGCCGGAGCATAAAATCCCATCGGTTGGCTGTTGAGAAGTCCCACCGTAAAGGCCGCCTGGTAGTGATATTTGAGCCATGCAGAAACATAGACCAGCAGGGCAAAGCTGGCTGCATGTGATTCTGGAAAGCCGTAGTCCCCAAAACCACGAATTTGCTGGAATATCGCTTCGGCATATTCCGGACTGAAGCCATTGGAAAGCATGCCATCGATGAGTTTGCGGCGAAACGCATCGATGAGTCCCGGCCTCCGCCATGCTCCCATGGCCCGGCGCAACTGGTCGGCCTCACCCGGAGTAAAACCGGCAGCCACCATGGCAAGTCGCATGGCCTGTTCCTGGAAAAGGGGCACACCCAAGGTCTTGCCCAGCACCTCACGAATGGCCTCATTGGGATATGTGATCGGTTCCTCACCGGCACGGCGGCGTAAATAGGGGTGAACCATATTCCCCTGAATGGGCCCAGGACGCACAATGGCCACCTCTATGACAAGGTCGTAAAAGCAGCGAGGTTGAAGTCGGGGCAGCATACTCATTTGGGCGCGACTTTCAATTTGAAAGACGCCCATCGTATCGGCACGGCGAATCATTTGATAAACCCCTTCATCTCCTTCGGGAACCGAGGCGAGAGTGATTTCGCGACCATAGTGCTTTTTGATTGTCTGAAATGTTTTACGAATAGCAGTCAGCATTCCCAGACATAGACAATCAACTTTGAGAATGCCCAGCTCATCAAGGTCGTCTTTATTCCACTGAATGACCGTTCGGTCGGGCATGGCCGCGTTTTCAAGCGGAACAAGTTCACACAGCGGCCCGTGCGTGATGACCATCCCGCCGGTATGTTGGGAGAGATGTCGGGGAAATCCGACGAGCGTGGTGGCCCATTCCACAAGATGTTGGGTGGCAAGAGACTGGGTGTCAAATCCCGCTTCGCGGCAGCGTTCAAGGAGATCGGGCTCCTCGTGGAACCGCTCGATTGTGCTGGCAAGGCGGTCCACTTCTTCCAGCGAAAAGCCGAGAGCCTTGCCCACATCCCTGACCGCAGAGCGAGGACGGTAGGTGATGACTTCGGCTGTCATCCCGGCACGTTCCCGTCCATATTTGTTGTAAATATACTGAATAATTTCCTCCCGTCGTTCGTGCTCAAAATCCACATCGATGTCGGGAGCTTCGTTGCGTTCCCGGCTGACAAAACGTTCAAATAGAAGATCCATGCGGTCAGGATCCACGGCAGTAATGCCCAGGCAGAAACACACGGCGGAATTGGCGGCGGATCCCCGGCCCTGACAGAGAATTCCCCGACTCCGAGCAAAACGGACAAGATCCCACACGGTGAGAAAATACGCTTCGTAGTGGAGATCTCCGATAAGGCGAAGTTCATGTTCTAGAATCGAACGAACTTTTTCGGGAATTCCCTGAGGATAGCGTTGGCGGGCTCCCTCCCACGTAAGATGGCGAAGATACTCCAGCGGTGTGTATCCAGGGGGAACTAATTCCTCGGGATATTCATACCGAAGTTCATCAAGTGAAAAGCGGCACTGCCCGGCAATTTCCGCGGCTCGTTCGCAGGCGTCCGGCGCGCGGTGCCACAACGCCCGCATTTCCTCGGGCGATTTCAGGTATTTCTGGGCATTGGCAAACCGCTGTTCCCCCAGTTCACTGACCCTCATTCCCATACGAATAGCAGTAAGGATGTCATACAAGGGAGCACGGGAAGGATGGTGATAAAAAACATTCCCGTCGGCTACGAGTGGTAGACGGGATCGCTGCGACAGGCTTTGCAGCCACTCCAGACGCCGGCGGTCGTTCGGGCCGAGGGATAGTTCTCCCAAAAGATATCCTCGTTTTGAGAAGACCTTTGCATACTGTTGAAGATGAAAAAGAAGGGGCTGCCCATTGGCCGCCTTTGGAATCACCCCCGCCAGAAGACCATCACTGTGCTCGACAATATCCTGAAAGGTGAGGCTGTACTGCCCCTTTTCAGCCTGGCGCCGGCCCTTTGTGATGAGGCGACAAAGCCGTCCATAGGAACGGCGATCGGTGGCCCATAGAACAACCGGCAAACTATCCTGTGGATGAATCTCGGCACCCACGATGAGTTTCAGTCCCAGCTCTTTTGCCGTGATATGGGCGCGAACAACTCCCGCCACGCTGGCTTCATCGGTGATAGCCAATCCTTTCAGCCCCAGCTCCGCGGCCTGCCGGAAAAGTTCATCCGGATGGGAAGCCCCCTGAAGGAAAGAAAAATTCGTTTTGACATGAACATGGTAATCCATAGACACTCCCCATTTGTAATGAATATCAGAATATTCCATGGAGGTACCATTGCCCAGTGTAGAGGCACCGATAAATCCAGTAATGCTCTCCGGCGGCTGTTTCAACGCGATAATAGTCGCGCAGAATTGTGTCACCACGCCACCATCCGGTTTCAATTCGCTCGGGTCCCCAGAAACGCACGATTTCTTTATATGCGCCGCGATAAAAGAACCGATAGGGGTGCCCTGAAGGAATTCCCATGACCACCTCAATGAGGACAGGCTTGTTCAAAAGCCGCCAGGGACGCGCTCCCGAAAGAATGGCGAAGGATAAAAAAGTACTCTTCTGCTTTCGCCGCCGATCAAAGCAACTCCTCCACCGGGTCACATGTTCGGGTGCGTGATCCGGCTCCAGGATCGCCTCGGAAACGCGTTCCTTCCCCAGCCGAGCAGCCAATCGCTCGAGAAGTTCGGCCCATTCCCGGGATGAGGAGGTAGCCGAGCGATGAAAGAGAGTCGATTGACCCCATTCGAGGGAGGCAGTACACGTGACCGCCATCGAGATTTGCGTGACAGGCCCTGGTAAACGTAACTGCTCTTTGTGTAATTGAAAAAGACCATACAGTTTTTCGGCATTGACTGTAGGATGGATGAGAGTGATCGTGATGGATAAAGGTTTTGCATCGTCACAAAAGAACGTTATGACCAACTCCAAGGCCCCCTGCCCTTTTTTGAGAAGATCGTTTCTTAATATGTGCAAAAGTGCCGATATATGTCCGTCGATAACGTCGGCCGATGTTGTGGGATATTCAAGGCAGACACTGTATTCAAATTTGGGTAAGGGGTGATATGGAGGAAGAATTTCCTCGCGTTCTCCCAGGAGTTGCTGAATGCGGAGGCCAAAGTCTTTTCCGAAACGTTCTTCCCATTCAGAAAGGGGGAGGCGGAGAACGTCTCCAATCGTATGACATCCGAGTTCATGACAGGTGGCATGCCATTCCTCCTTGCCCCGAAGGGCTTCCACGGGAAGAGAATGCAGCCAGCATCGCATTTTTCCCGGGGGAATAATCCATCCCCGAGATAGATGGCGATTTGTTTCAAGGGAGGCGAAATGGGTAAAGGCCCAGCCAGCCGACGCGGTTTCGGTGATCGCGATCACAACCGGATGAAATCCCTGCCGATAACATTCCGCTAGTAGGTGGATGACGAATGACTTTTCATCGTTAATGAGGTGAGGCACATGAGTAAGATCGAGGAATAATGTGTCAGACGGAGAATGCGAATCGAAATAAATATGCGGAGTATATCGAGTACAGAACTCCGCAAGAAGCGACAAAAGGGATTCCCGATTGTTCTCATCTGTGCTGTAAGAGGGATTATGCCCGGAGGGATGCTGCTTTGAGGGATGGGTTTGCGGAGAGGGATGAGGTTCCAAAAGTCTGAGACAGAGGATCCGCCGGATCATCGATCAGCACCTCCCCTGCAACGTTTTCCCATTGACCGCGAGCCCGAAGCACAGTCACCTTGACACGCCGACGCTGGGAAGTGTCCTCAGCACAGGCTGCCGGCTGAGGTTGCACGAGAAAGCGTGCCTGGGCCCAGGAAATCTCGTTGATAGCCGGGAACGGGCGAACGAAAATTCCCACGGTGGAGCCCTGCTCAGCGGCGAGTTGAAAGCGACGAGCGGTTCTGGTGTCCAGGCGGTCGATGCACGCCCAAAGGGCTCCTGTGGCAGAGCAGCGAAGAGCCTGGGTGATGGCCCAGCAGGCATCCTTTGGAGAAGCGGGGTGCAGAAAGATTGTTCGTGGAAGATCGATCCCCAGATATACCAGGCCTGGGGGATAGATTTCCTGAGTTGGGTCCACAATGACGAGATGGCCCTTCCGGTGAACCGCGATAGACCAGGCCATTCGCAAGGAAAGGCATTC
>NZ_JACIYL010000750.1 GCF_014359955.1 Thermogutta sp.
ATTGCGGCACCCTCGCCGGCGAGTCGTCACGCGGTGTATCTTTCCCAGGCGCTCGCCCCGGAAACCCTTCGACGGGCCGGCATCGCGCGGTATCGGTGCGAAGTCGTTTCGTACGAAGAATTGCAGAAAGAAGATCTGTCCGCGTATGCAGCCTACTTTCTGCTGGACCCGCCGCCGTTGCCAGACTCATTCTGGACGAAACTTCGCGACCTGGTCCGGACGGGAAAGGGAGTGGCCTTCTTTCTGGGGCGTTCTCTGGGGTCAATCGAGAAATGGAATACGGGGTCTGTTCAGGACCTTCTGGCCGGTCAAATTCTCGTACAGGCCCGCGATCCCAGTGGAGAGCTCCATCTTCGGCCGTCCCTCTACGACCACTATCTGTTGGCGCCGTTCCGCTCTTTGGCCGGATCGGTTCCATGGGATATGTTTCCCGTCTATCGATACTGGGTGCTCGACCCGCTGGCCAGCGACGCTTACGTGGTCGTTCCCTTCAGTAACGGTCATCCTGCCATCGTGGAACGTCCGGTTCAGAAAGGTCGGGCCATCACGGTGACGACGGCCATCTCCGATCTTCCGGAGGAGTCGCCGTGGAGTATGCTCACGATGGGGCAGGCATGGCCGTTCGTGATTCTGGCCAATCAGATGGCCCTCTATCTCGCCGGGGCTGGGGATCTGCGGAGTAACTACTTTGTCGGGGAGCCTGTGCGGCTGGAGGTGGACCCCGATTTGCGCCTCACCTCCGTTCTGCTGGAGCCGCCACCCGATGTGCTCAATGCCGATACGCAGGAAGCCACGCTACCGATCCGCGTCAATGTGGATCCCGAGAGTCATGAAATTTTGATCAGCGCCACCGAGCAGATCGGCAACTTTCGTGTGGTGGCTCGCGAAGCCGGGGTCGATTTTCACTCGGGATTCAGCGTCAACTGTCCGGGACACGTCATGAATCTCGATCGCGTGTCTGCAGGGCAGTTGGAACAGGCTTTCGCGGATGTACCGATGCAGATCGCCCGCGATAAAGAACATTTGCTTCGCCAGGTGACGGCGGGGAGGACCGGGCTTGAAATCACACCGTATTTGCTGGGTTTGCTGGCCCTGATCATGGCCCTGGAACAGGTGCTGGCCAATCGGTTTTATCGATCATCACCGGTGGCAGATGCAACGCAGGCCCAAACCCAGCCGACATAGGGTGCCGGATCATTGCCCACTCGATCTTTGGAGTAGTGAATGAGCAAACCGCGTGAGAGGCAGAAATCCCTTGAAAAATTGCAGGATAGTGATTCCGTTACAGGACATTGACTCCCTCGATTAACTTTCAGCCCATTGCCGACAGCTACTACCTGGTGGCAGGAGTTCTCCTGCTGCTCCTGCTGCTGTGGCGCCTTGCACCCATCAGCGGCGAATTGCCACCCTCACGTCGAAGGGTCCTTTTTACCGTCCGGGCTTTGATCTTTCTGGTCCTCGGTTTTATTCTTCTGCGACCGACGCTCGTTTTTTTCAGCCGACTCAAACAGGCCGGCACGGTTGTCCTTCTGATTGATCAGTCGCGAAGTATGGCGGTGCCCGACGAAATCCGCGGCCTCAGTCGCTTTGAGGCTCTTCGGGAAACGCTCCAGAAGAATCAAAACGTACTGGTCAAACTGGCCAGGGATGTGGACCTCAAAGTTTATACGTTCGATGCTCAGGTCCATCCGCTTGCTGCGAAGGACGGCCGGATCGAGCTTCCAGCGGAACCTGTGGGAGATCAAACCGCCATCGGTGCCGCGCTGGAAGACATTCTGAGGGAAACCAGCGGTGAGCGGCTGCTGGCCGTGATATTGCTAAGTGATGGTGCCCAGCGTGCACTCTATCCGCGGGATATGCCACCCCAGCCAGTGGCCCAGCGGATGCGTTCCCTTGATCAGCCCCTCTTCGCCGTGCGCTTTGGTAAATCTCGAACAGCCGGCGAGTCACGCGATTTAGCGCTTGAGGATCTCATCGTTCCCGATCGAGTATTTGTCAAAAACGAGCTCAAAGTTACCTCCCATCTTCACGCCACGGGCTATACCAATCAGAAGGTCAGAGTGGAGCTGTTGTTCGAGACCAAGCCAAATCAGTTGGAGGTCGTCAGTTCTCAAGAGATCACCATCGAAACCGCTGATGAACGGGTCCCTGTCCGCT
>NZ_JACIYL010000751.1 GCF_014359955.1 Thermogutta sp.
TCGTAGCTGACGGAGGCCTCCTCGGAGGTGCCCACAGCATACGTGATCTGGGTCACCTGACCCCGGGCGTTGTACTGATAGCGGGTGACGGTACCCAGGGCATCGGTCTCGGTTTCCACCAGGCCGATGAGAGTCCCGTCGTTGGCGTCGGTGTAGGTGTAGGTGGTCACCACGTCGTCGCTTTCGCCATTGCCCGGTGAATCGACCTGGCCCACGACGATGCGGCTTTCCAACACGTAACCCGTTTGCGGGTCGATCTTGTAGAGGGTGGTGACTCCCCGCTCGTCAACGTATTTGGTGACGACATTCCATTGAGGGTCGTATTCCCAGCGGCGGATACCGCCGTCGGGGAGGACCATCTTGATCCGGTTGCCTTTGGCATCGTATTCGTAGGATGTCACGGAAGGCGTTAAGGGGCCTTCGCCATCGGGATCGGGTTCGATAACTTGGACCACCTGCCCGGCAGCATTGCGGATGTAGCGTGTCGTGTGGCCTTCGCCGTCCACCGATTCCAGGGGGAACCCCCACATATCCACAGCCGAGGTCGTGGTGATCCCGCCAACCGTGGAGGAAACGCGAATCGCAGCGGTATCGCGGAGGGCCGCCGGGTTCTGGGGCGTCCCCTCGCCACTCCCCAGATCCACCAGGACCGCGGCGGGGAAGGAAACATAAGTCTCTTCGCTGCCATCGGCGCGGATGATCTTTTTGAGTCGCAGGGCATGATCGTATTCGTAGGTTTCGCGCGAGCCGTCGGGGAAGGTAATGGCCGAAAGGAGGCCGTTGGGACCCGCATATTCAAAAGTCGTGACAGGGGCCGGCAACGGACCATCGCCATCGGGGTCCGGCTGGGTGATCTGGATGATGCGCCCCTGAGCATCATGGGTGTAGGTCGAAACCACGCCATCGGGGCGGATGGCCTGGCTGAGCCAACCGGTCTGTTCATCGTAGAGATAGACGGTATCCCCTTCCGGGGCGTCGATCGAGACCAGACGATTGGAGTCGTCATAGTTGTAAACAGTCTGATTCCTGGCGGGATCGACCGTGCGGGTAATGAGTCCCGCTGGGTTGAAGTAATCGACGGTCCCATCCTTGGCCCGCAAAGTGAAGCCGGTGTACCAGTTGCCGGTCAGGGTGTAGGCACTGGTGTCATCGGAGAGGTCGGGGATCCAACCGCCCATGCCATCGGGTTTAAACCGCTGCAGCCCACCACGCAAGAGAAGTACATCGGGTCCGTCGGGGATGAGCCGGGCCACACCAAAGGGAAACCAACCTGGTCCCATCGGGCTGTTGAGCGTGTTGAAAACGTTCTTTTTGCCACTGAGCGTGATTGTTTGTGTGGAATTGTCGGAGTAGTGCTGAATCAATTGGACAGTCCAGGAATAGGCTCCCGTACTGAGAGTTGACACATCGACCGGAAAAGCAAAAGCGTACGTGCTGAGTGCGGAAGCATCTGCGGCGTCAAACCAGATGGTTGTATCGGGGTTACTGCTGCCAAAGCTGACCAATTTGGCCTCCACGAACTCCAGGGTAGCCTGGCCGTTGGTGAGCTGGAGGGGACTGAACGCCACCACTGTCTCCTGACCTGAACTAAAGTGGGCGTAATACGTGATACGGGTTCCCTGGTTGCTTATGCCCAAACCACCAGTCGGAGCGGCGACATTGCAACTAACACCGGGGTCGCCCGTTTCCTTGCCACAGCAATCCACACAAGGTTTTGGATCCCCTATCGGTTCCAAAATGAGAAGGGTGCCGGAATTGCGTTGTTGGTGGACGTTGTTTCCGAAAATGGTCAATATGACGGTTTCCGGAGGTGTTGACTCATTTCCATTCTGACCATCATTCTGATTCTGAAAGCCGTCATACCACGGCACGAAAGAGATAGAGTATTGGTTCTGGCCCGCCGGAATCGTGACTTGACCACTCAGAGGCAGTGCACCCTGCCCCGTTGTAAGAAATCCATCAGCGTCGGCTCGATTATCACGGGGTGTCGGCTCATCATCCCAATGTGGATCGTCGTCGATCGTGGCCGTCCCTCCCACGCTGTACGAAACAGCGACGTCCTCGAAGTTCTCATTACCCTCCAAAAGGTGAATAATGAACGCTCCGGGGTGCCCCTGCATTTCCGATTCGAGGCCTGTAGTCGGCTCGGG
>NZ_JACIYL010000752.1 GCF_014359955.1 Thermogutta sp.
GAGTTCCAGCAGATCAAAAACATCTCCATCGACTATGCCGTTATGGAAAAGGCCGAAAACGTCGTCGTTGTCGAGGCGACGTTCCGCTGGGATGACGTTGGTGGCTGGCGGGCGCTGGAGCGACTGCTGACCGTCGATGAGCGAGGCAACGTGGCCGATGCCCCACGCGTCATCTTCCTGGATGCGGAGGGCACGATTGTTCACAGTCGCCGCGATGACCATCTCATCGCCACGCTGGGCGTCAAAGACCTGGTTATCGTGGTCACTCCGGATGTCACACTGGTGGCCGACAAAAATCGCGAGGAAGAGGTTCGCCACCTTTTAAAGGAGCTGGAACGGCGGGGATGGCGGGAGTACCTGTAGCGCGCCGCGAGCGATGGGATTCCAAGCGGCTGATCCTGCATGGGCCTGGTTGATGCCGAAAGGTGAATCGGAATGGCGGGTGGAACGACAGAATTCCGTGTCAATCTGGACGTGTTCCGCGGCCCGCTCGACGTCCTCCTCTATTTGATTCGCAAACACGAGCTGGCCGTCACGGAGATTTCTGTCGCGGAGATTGCGGAGCAGTTCCTGCAGTTTGTGGAATCGGCCCAGCCGCTGGATGTTGACACGGCCGCCGACTATCTGTCCATGGCGAGCTGGCTGGTGGAGCTCAAGTCTTATGAACTGTTACCCCACGGGGAGGAAATGCCGGAGGAATTCGTCTCGGAGCCCCGGGAGGAATTAGTTCGGCGGCTTCTGGAATACAAGCGGTATCGGGATCTGGCGTACCTTCTGGAAGAGCGCGCCAAAGAATGGCAAACGCGGATCCGTCGCCTGAGCGATGACCTCGGAGAGAACCCGGTTCAGCCAGCGGAAGAGCCGCTGCAGGAAGTCCACCTGTGGGATCTGGTCCAGGCCTTTTTACGGGTCCTTCAGGAAAGCGAGGTCCAGGCAGGGACGACGCTCGTTTACGACGACACCCCCATCCAGGTCTTCATGGAGCGCATCTATCGCCGTCTGCTCGACTGCCAGGAGCTCGCCTTTCGCGAGCTCTTCTCGCCCGGGATGCACAAGTCCACGCTGGTAGGGATCTTCATGGCGGTGCTGGAGCTGGTGCGTTTCGGCTTCATTCGGGTCCAGCAGGAGGAGCTCTTTGGTGAGATCCTTCTCTCTCTGCGCGAGGACCGCCCGCCGTATCACCCCTGGGAACCTCCCCCGGCAACCGGAGAAAGGGACATGCCCAGCGGCGCGGCCACTGGGCAAGGCTCTTCCCAAAGCGGACAATAAACGTTTCCGTGAAGTTTGCCGGGTCTTACCAAGTTTTCGAGAATCCTGTGAGACAAGAGCGGAGAAGATCCAACCAGACGACGTGATGGTCCCATCGGGAAAGCGTGCCGCGGTGAGTTCGGAAAATCGCAGACAACAGCCTCAGGATGAACGGTCTCAGAGAGATTCCACCGAGGAAGCCCTGAAGTCGGTCTTGCTGGAAGATCTGCCCATTAAGCGGCTCTCGCACAAGAATATCACCATAGAGGGGTATTCGAGGGCTGCCTTTCAGACGTATTGGCGGATCCCGGAGTTCCGGCTCGGCTTCGATCTGGGGGGCCAACCTTGGGCGTTCATGGGGACGCCCTCGTGGTTTGTGTCGCACACGCATATTGATCACGTGGTGGCCCTTCCGGCGTATGTTTCACGCCGGCGAATGATGAAGATGGAGCCGCCCACCATTTACCTGCCGGAGCAGGCTGTCCCTCTGGTGGAAAAACTCCTGCACGTCGTCGGGCGGCTGGATCGGGGCCGTCTCCCCTGCCAGCTTGTTCCCGCAGCGCCGGGCCAGGAATTCGAGCTTTCCCGCGAACTCGTTGTCACCACGGTTCCCACCCAGCACACCGTGCCGTCCCTGGGATTTATTGTCTGGGAGCGACGAAAAAAACTGAAACCCGAGTTCCACGGCCTGCCCGGCGAAAAAATCCGTGATCTGCGTCTCAGCGGCGTGGAGGTCACCAACGAAATCCGCCTTCCCCGCGTCGCCTATCTTGGGGACACACGCGTGGATGTCCTGGATGAGTATCCGGACCTTTACCGAGCGGAAGTGCTCATCATGGAGGTGACCTTCCTGTCACCCCACCACCGCGGGGAAAAGATTCGGAAATTTGGGCAC
>NZ_JACIYL010000753.1 GCF_014359955.1 Thermogutta sp.
CGGCACGGAGGTTTTCCAGTTCTTTCGTTTCTGAAGCGATCTTGGCGTCGGGGGAAATGATTTCGATGATATGCCACGCGGACGTCGCCTGCTGCGGACGCAGGTCGAGGCCATATTTCCCGAAGTTCCGCCTGTCCCAGGCCAGGGCGCGAATGGCCACCTTTTGACCCGCCGAAAACCGTGCAGCATCCAGGACCAGCTCGTAGTCCAAAAACGGGCTGCTGGGATCGTCCCACTCGTTGAGCCGTACTGGAGCCTGTTCCGGACTATTCGACGAATTACCGGAGCCGGAAAAAGCATTTTGTTCCCGAACTGCTTCTGTTTCACTTGCCGGGTCCGCGGCCGAAGTATTCTCCTGGATAATCTTCATTTCCAGCCGGGCTCGCCCCACCCCATAATCATCGCCAATCCGAATCTTCACCGGGATGCGATCTCCCAGAGCGGCGGTGAACTGTCGTGCCGGCTTGACGATTTCCACCGTGGGAGGTTGGTCGGGAACCACTGTCACTCGATTGACGCGTGGATTCGGATCGACCTGACCGGCCTGATTCTTCAGCCGGACGACGAATTGTCCGTCTCGAATCAGAGGGATTTTCACGGTAAAAGTGCGCCCGTCGGATTCCACATTGCCGACAATCGGCTTTCCGTCGAGCACAACTTCTCCCCCGGAAATCGGCGCAGACGCGAAAATTCTCAACGTAGCTTCGCTATATTGCGGCCCGCGCAGGTCGGGCACCCGTTGTCTGAACGTTTCGCTGGGACGGCCCAGGTAGGCGGGATAATCCAGCGTGACTTCCACCTCCGTGATCGCCGGGATTTGGGTTACTCCCAGTCGGTAAATCGCGGACTGGCTGTCGCCTATCTCCACCCGATACTTCACCGGTTTGAGCACCGTCGGCACTGTGAACGTGTACTCCGACAGGTCTTTGCTGGGCGTCATTGGGAAGCGTTCCTCGGGTTTTCCCTCCTCGGCCACGTATAGATAACCGTCATACGGTTTTTTCTCCGGCAACTGGACGCGCGCTGTCACGGTCACACTTGAGCCCACCAGAACCTCCGTGTTGCCGGGCTCCACCGACAGGATTTTCACCCTGCCCACACTGGGGACGAACTGCCAGGGTTGCATCAAGCGAGAGGCTGCAGAACTCCAATTGGGCAGCAGCATTCCGCACAAAATGCTGATCAAAATAAGCGTCACCAGAATGCCGCTCCATTCCAGCAAATCGCGAGACGTGTGCATTGCAAAGCGGAAGCGGTCCCAGCGGGATTGTCGCTCCGCCGCCTCTTCAAAGCGAATCCGCGCCGCCTGGGACGCCGCATGGTTCACGGCCGCCAGACAGAACGCCGGATTGGCCTGCCGGGAATCGTTGAGCAGTTGAAGCAGATTGATCAGGGCACTCTGCAACTCCGGGAACTCAGCCTCGATGCGCCGGGCAGTGGCTTCCAGGGTCCGCTGACTGCGGATCACCCGGCGCACAATCCAGACGAGAATTCCCAGGGTGAAAGCAAGCCAAACAAGAAACGCACCCGCCAGAAGAACCTGAGAAAAATGGAACAGGGCATCCGCAAGCATGAACAAAAGAAACACCCCCAGCGACAGCGACGCCCCCATCACACAACTGGTAAGAAGCGTGTAAAACCACCATCGCTGTCGCGTGGCGTCGAGCCGCCGGATTACGCCCTCTGCTGCAGGGGACATCATGGCCACACCTCTTCTCTGTTTGTCCGACGTATTTTCCGCCGCCTCCGATTTCCCCTTTCATTGTTACCCACCCCCAGGGGGAGAGTCAATTCGATTCAGCGACGAAGGAGCTCCCCTCTTGGAAAAACCATGAGATGCCGCGGGCGCAACGTCTCGCAGGGGCAATTCATGAATGGCCCCTACCGTTCAACCGGCCCAATCTGACCTAACAAGCTAGTCTCTCCGAAACTTCGGAGGGGCACGCTTGTCGTGCCCGGTGAAACCCAATGGGTCGGTTAACATTGCAAAACGAACTATGAGATGCCGCGGGCGCGAGGCGTCGTAGGGGCAATTCATGAATTGCCCCTACCGTTCAACCGGCGCAATCTGGACGTGACAAGCACGTCCCTCCGAAAAAGATGGACCTGCTAACCAGGTCCCTCCGGAAGAGGTCCCGC
>NZ_JACIYL010000754.1 GCF_014359955.1 Thermogutta sp.
CGATATCCGTGACGACAATCCTGCCGTAGCTCCCGAAGTTCTCTTTTATCTGGAGTCGGAGTTGGTTCGTTCGGGTTGGGATCTCAAACATATTTATCGTCTCATTTGCAATTCCGCCACGTATCAGTTGTCGTGTATTCCCAGAAGCCAGAACCCCAAAGCCGGGATGTACTTTGCGTACTATCCGATGCGTCGGCTCGATGCCGAGGTGCTCATCGATGCTATTTGCCAGATTACGGGCACCAGTGAAGAGTACTGGAGCATGGTGCCCGAGCCTTACACGATCATTCCCCAGGGAGAACGGGCAGTCCGTCTGGGCGATGCCAGCATCACGAGTGCATTCCTCGAGCTATTCGGCCGGCCGCCCCGCGATGTGGGACTCGTGTCGGAGCGTGCGAACCGTATGACGGCCTCGCAGCGTTTGCATCTCCTCAATTCCAGCCATATCCTGCAGAAAATCGAACAGGGTCCTGGACTGGAATGGGCCCGGAACTCTTACACCAATCCCCGGCAAACGGTCACTCGACTTTACCTCACGATTCTCTCTCGCTACCCAACCGAAAAAGAATGGGAAATCCTCAAACAAACCAGCGCGAAATCCTCGCGGCTTTCGCGGGAAATGGTGATTGATCTCATTTGGGCCTTGATGAACAGTACGGAGTTTTTGTATCGCCACTGAATGATGGAGGGAGGTTCACTCATGAGCGATGTCGCCAATACCCATGTGGTTCTCAATGCAGAAGGGCCCCACCTTACCGCCCGATTGACCCGGCGTGCTGCGCTCAAACGGGGAGTATTCGGTGCACTGGCCCTTTACCTTGGCCGCTCGGGAGTTGTCCCGCGTCACGCCTGGGCCTTTGACCCGACGCTTCCGGCCACGAAGCCGGCAAAGGCGAAGGCCGTGATTCAAATCTGGATGTGGGGCGGTCCACCACATTTGGACACGTTCGACCCGAAACCCGAGGCGGGCAATGATTACTGCGGGGCCTTCACAAGCCCCATCGAAACGAACGTGAGCGGCATCCGGATCAACGAACTGCTCACGGAGCTGGCCAAAATCGCGGATAAATACAGCCTCATCCGTAGCATGACGCACGGCGTCAACGCTCATGAAACGGCGTCCTATCTTGTGCAAACGGGACGCATGCCGGGAGACCGGATCGTCTATCCCGCCGTGGGAGCAGTCGTGGCCTACTTCAAGGGACAACCGCCAGAATACGACGGTTTGATCCCGCCGTATATCGTGCTTACCGAACCGCAGGGCCGGTTTTCTGAGGCCGGTTTTCTCGGCCCGCGGTTTAAACCGTTCGCCACGGGGGGAGATCCCGCACGAACCCCCTTCACAGTCGAAGGGATCGTATCTCCCGGGGTGACGGTGGCGCGGCAAAAAAGTCGCCGGGAACTGCTGCAAAATCTGGACCTTCTGCGCCAGGCTTTGGGAGACGATCCCCAAATTCAGGAAGTCAAGCAGGCCGAAGAACAGGCTTACGACCTGATCCTGGGCACCAGCGGCAAGGCATTTGACCCGAGCGAAGAACCTCAGGAAGTACGCGAGAAATATGGAATGACCACTTTTGGTCAATCCTGTTTGGTCGCGCGGCGGCTGGTGGAGCGCGGAGTTCGTTACATTACGATCAACTACAAAGGTTGGGACACCCACAAAGAGAACTTCGTGGTCATGCGGCGGAAGCTGCCCGAGTTCGACCGCGGTCTCGCTTCCCTCATTCAAGACCTGGCCGATCGCGGCCTGCTCGATTCGACGATTGTATGGTGCTGCGGAGAGTTCGGCCGCACTCCCAAGATCGCGTGGGAAGCCCCATGGAACGGCGGTCGGCACCACTACGGGCCGGCCTTCTCCGCTCTTGTGGCAGGCGGCGGGTTCAAGGGTGGTCATGTGGTCGGGGCGACAGACAAGACAGGCTCCGAAGTCAAAGACCGGCCCGTCCATCCAACCGACCTGATCGCCAGCATGTACGAGCTTCTGGGAATTGATCCCGGCACCACCATCCGTCACCCCCAGGGATACATGGTCCGCCTGATCCCCGAGCCGGAAAACGGTGTCACGTCGGGCGGCCTGTTGACGGAAATCATGTAACCGTAGATTTGCGGTGCTTCGTTCGCAGCGCTGAACGAG
>NZ_JACIYL010000755.1 GCF_014359955.1 Thermogutta sp.
CGACGATGAGTCCGCGACGGTAATCCTGGATGGCACCGGCGAGGATTTCGCTGGCGCTCGCGCTGAATTTGCTGATGAGAACGATGAGGGGCCCGCGCCAGGCGACACTGCTGTCCTCGTCGTCGTAAACCATGACCCGACCTGCTGAATCCTTCACCTGGACGATGGGGCCACTTTCGATGAACAGACCGGTGAGGTTGATGGCTTCCTGGAGGGAGCCGCCGCCGTTTCGCCGGAGATCGAGAATGACGCCATCCACACCCTGCTGGGTGAAGGATTCCAGAATTCGCCGCACATCGCGCGTGGTGCTGCGGAATTCAGGAATACCCAGCCGGGCACCCGTCATGTCCATGTAAAAGCTGGGCAGGTCGATGACGCCGATACGATACGGTTTGCCATCGGGTTTTTGCCCCACTTCAAAGACCTGTCCTTTGGCTTCGCTGTCGGTGAGTTCGATTTTTTCACGGGTGATGGTGATGATTTGTTTGGGGCCGCCATCGGCGGGGAGCACTTCCAGCCGAACGACCGTACCCCGTTTCCCGCGGATGAGTTTGACGACATCCGAAAGCTTCATATCGACGACGTCGACAATTTCGCCGTCTTCGCCCTGTCCCACGCCGATGATTTTGTCATCGACTTTGAGGCGACCGTCTTTTGCTGCCGCTCCTCCCGGGATGAGGCGTTTCACCACGACGTAGCCGTCTTCCGACTGGAGGGCCGCACCGATGCCTTCCAGCTCGAGTTTCATGGTGATGTCGAAGTTTTCCAGTGTCTCGGGGGACATGTAGCTGGTGTGGGGGTCATAAGATTCGCAGATGGCCGAGAGATAAGTCTCAAGGAGTTCGTCCTCGTCGGTTTGATGAATCCGTTTGGCGAAGCTCGTGTATCGGCGCTGGAGTTTTTCGATGGCCGCCTCACCGCTTGTTTCTTTATCCGCCTTGAGAACTAGGAGGTCGAGCTTGATTCGTTTCCGCCAGCGTTCGCGGGCTTCTTCGGGAGTTTTGGGATAGGTGAGCAGATCGGGATCGCGGATGATCTCTTCGTCCTTTGTGAAATCGAGGGGCTGTTTGAGGATGTCGAGGGCGGTGGCCACCCGTTCGTCCACCCGCTTCAGGAAAACGGAAAAGATCTCATACGCCGGGCTGATATCTCCACTTTTGAGCAACTCTGCCCACTGGTCCTGTTTCTCAGCGAAGCGATCCACATCAGATTGATAGAAATAGAGTTTCATGGGGTCGAGGGACTTGAGGAACAATTTGAAGGCCCGCCGCGAAATTTCCTCGTCCAGGGGATGTTTGGTGAGATGTCCCTGGGGAAGGCGGATGGCAATCGTCCGTGCGATGTAGCGATCCTGGGCTCGCGGCCCGGCGGGATCTCCGCACGCGGAAATGCTGCCGACAAGGACAAGAAGTCCCGTCCAAAGAAGGATGAGGGGCACCCTCGAGTAAGAGCGTTCGGACAATCTCATCGCTGGGATCCACAAAAAGAGGAATTGTTCACCATCAGGCCAGGCGTTGTTATCAGCCCGCCCAGCCGTTCCGTCATCAACAATACACCTTCGCTGACCTAATTTTAATCGCTGTGGGCTGATTGGGGGAGTGTAAAAAATAGAGCGGCAGGAAGCGTGATGCTCGCCTTGGGGTGCCTCTTTTCCGCTATTTTGGGCAGCCTGTCCTCCTGAGACTGGGCACAGTCCCCAGGAACGGACCGGGCGAAAACCGGGCACTTTGCGCCCGAAACCTGCGACAGCGGGCGACATCGTAGCGTCGGCGGCGGGATTTCACAAGG
This sequence comes from Thermogutta sp., assembly GCF_014359955.1. GTDB lineage: Bacteria > Planctomycetota > Planctomycetia > Pirellulales > Thermoguttaceae > Thermogutta. The sequence continues at coordinate 1,789 of NZ_JACIYL010000755.1, forward strand.
TGAAACTTCCTGCCGGGGGACGTGCATGTCACGTCTGCTTCTCAGCGTGGGAAAACCGCTTTCGCTTCGCCGGGCAATGCGCGGTCACGTCAAGGATTCATCGGAACGTGCCAATTCATGAATGGCCCCTGCCGTTTAAACCAGCGGAATGCGTAGCGGACCCGACGAGCGGGTCCCTCCGGAAAAGCTCCGATCGGAGGGGCACGCTTGTCGTGCCCGTCGAGGGGAAATGAATCATCGATCGTCGATCATCGGACCTGACAAGCAGGTCCCTCCGAGGCGTCTTTCGGAGGGACGCGCCTGTCGTGCCCGTCGAAAGGCAATGGATGATCGGACGTCGAACG
>NZ_JACIYL010000756.1 GCF_014359955.1 Thermogutta sp.
GTATCGCGCGGCCGACAATGAAACACCCATCTTTACCGGAGGGACGATACTCGTGGGTGCTGAGCCCGTGCAAGATCCTGCGATCAGGGCTCGATTACCCCAATCGGTACGCGACAAAGTCGTGCAAATCGACCTCCGTGCCAACGGAATCAATGACTTCGGCAGTCTCGGCCCTCGGGGGTTCGGTCGCGCCGGGTATCCCACGCATCCGTGGGTGGATGTTTACTTCAATGATCGCCCTGGTACCCTGGCCCGGTGGCCAAACGAAGGCTTCGTAACGATCGAGGGGCTGGTAACTCCGACAGGCGATGCAGGAGCCGGTAAACCAGCCGTGTGGAAGGTCGAGGGACGGCCTCTCGAATGGGCCCCCAGCGACGACATTTGGATGTTTGGCTACTGGCGATATCTTTGGGCAGGGACCACTATCCGCGTTGCCAAAATTGATCCACAGTCGCACCAATTGACCACTGCGGGGAGCTCCGGCTATGGTTTTGCGGAAGGGATGCCCTATTACTTCTTCAACGTCCTGGAAGAGCTTGACCAGCCGGGCGAGTGGTATCTCGATCGCACCAAAGGGATTCTCTATTTTTATCCGCCGGCCGACATCAGCAAGCTGCGCATCACGTTTCCGACACTCGCCACCCCGTTCGTACGGATGAAAAATTGCGCTCATGTGCGACTGGTCAAGCTCACTTTTGAATGTGGCCGTGCCGAAGGGATTGTCATCGAGGGTGGGCAACAAGTCGCACTCCTGGGATGCCGCATGATGCGGCTGGGAACCAACGGTGTTATCATCCAGGGTGGTGAAAAACATCTCGTGATGGGCTGTGATATTGGCACAGTGGGAGCCGGAGGTATTCGATTGGCAGGCGGCGACGAGACAACGCTCACCCCCTCCGGTCATGTCGTGGAAAACTGCCACATCTGGGAGTTTACCCGGGTCGACCGCAATTACGCCCCTGCTGTGCATGTGGATGGCGTGGGGAGCACAATCCGGCACAATCTCTTTCATGATTCTCCCCACCACGGCATGCGACTGGAAGGATTTGACCATCTCGTGGAACTCAACGAGGTCCACAGTGTCGTTTACGAAGCGGACGACCAGTCGGGGATCGACATGTTCGGCAATCCCGTAAGTCGCGGCAACGTACTGCGATGGAATTTCTGGCATCATATTGGGAGCGGTCACAACGTCGCCGGACAGGCGGGCATCCGTCTTGACGACATGATCAGCGGAGTGGTCGTTTACGGGAATGTCTTCTATCGTTCGGCAGGCGGACGTTTTGGCGGCCTGCAGATCCATGGCGGAAAAGATAATTGGGTCGATAACAACCTTTTCATTGACTGCAAAGCGGCGATCAGCTTTTCCCCATGGAGTCAGTCTCGCTGGGTCGAAAGCGTTCAACGCTGGTTGGAAAACGCCCGGCGGCGGGGACTCGATGTCACCAAGCCACCCCTTTCCAACAGATATCCGGAGCTACTCGATCTGGAATCCAATCCCAACCGGAATTTCATTCTGCGATCACTGGTCGTCAATTGCGGTGAATTCGCCATTCGTGACCCCGGAGTCAATGTTTTCTTCGACAACCATACGGCCGAGGGCGACGTCGGTTTTGAGGACCCCTCCCAGCACCGCTTTGGACTGAAACCCGACGCCAAACCTTTCCAGTGGTTTCACTTTCGGGCCATTCCCTTCGACGAAATTGGACTGTATCCCAGCCCGGTCCGCGCAACATGGCCGGTAGTGCACAGCGTTTCGCCGAAATATGTGCCCGAGTAAACTTGAAGCGAGTACAACTACCCGGCAACTCAAGAGAGCACGGCTCAAAGAAAGGAGTGCACCTATGTCCACGCACACAACTCGACGGGAGTTTCTCGCACAGACTGCTGCTGTGACTGTGGGCGGATTACTCGGCGTTTCCAGCACTGTCCGCGCTCTTGGGGAAGAGTCCTCTGTGGCGACACCACCGCCTGTGCCACGCTGGCGGGGATTCAATCTGCTCGATTTCTTCCAAGCGATGTGGCGCCCGGTGGAAGGCGATTTTGTCAAGGTCGAGCCTGTGCCCGAAGAGGATTGCCGATTGATTGCGGAGCTGGGTTTCGACTTTGTGCGGCTGCCAAT
>NZ_JACIYL010000757.1 GCF_014359955.1 Thermogutta sp.
GCCAGAATAATCAAGCGGATGCGTCAACTCTACTTCTTCAATTGCTTTTTCTAAACGGATCTTCTTCAATCCATTCGTCGGCCCCGATATCCGGACGGCTATCTCGGGGTTGCCGGTCGAAGTCTTCTATCACCAGCGGTAACGGGCTGCCCGCATCACAGACGGCTGACCGGCGGGCTCGCAGGTGCAGGTCGCCACGCTTGGGATCCACAAATAAATCCGGACTGGGCGATAGAATGAGATTCTTTATCAGACGGATTCCGCCGGTCGATTCGTTGCGAACGGGACTTCCCACGAGAAGATTATTGACCACGATGGTGCCTTGATTATCGTGAACCAGTCTGATAAGCCTTCCGAGACGATTGTCGGGATCAAAAATCGAATTATGGGCGATAACGCAGTCCCGTGTGTAGTCGGCAACAATACCCGATTCTGGACATTGCACAATAAAATTATTTCTCACGATAATATTTGCTGCATGGACCGCAACGTCCGGCGGTTTGTATGAGTTTCCGAGGGCAATGCCCATATCGCAATTGATGATGACATTCCGCTCGACGACGCAATCGCGGCTGTCGTGCCACAGGAATATGGCGCCGCGCCCTTCTCGTGTGCGACCCTGAATGTTGTAAAAGACATTGTCCGATATAGTCCATTTGGCGGCGAACATAATGTCAATGCCTCCAATATAGTTGCCCTGGAAATTTTCCGGTGTGTCCGCAGGATCGTCCGCGTAACTTTTGGGGCGATCGTTATAGAAGAGACAATACATGACTCGGGAGCCTTCCGGACGGGCAACTGTGGCTGGAACCCGAACACCCTTGACCGCGCGTTGCCATATATTGTGCAGAATGCAGTTGTAAATGGTGACGCGATGCACTCCTGAGTCTGTATCCAGCTTGATGCCGTTCCATCGAACATTTTCAATCGTAAGGTCTGCGATAACGACGTCCGAACAACCATGGATGGCGAGAAGCTCGCCGAGTTGGTGCGGCCCACCATCGAGGATCACGTCCTGTCGCCGACCGCTGGCACCGCGCAGCGTCACCCTGTCGGTGCGAATGTCCAACCGACGAGGAAGCACGTAGCGACCGGGACTCAGAAGGATCGTTGTTCCTTCTTTTGCGTGCTCCACTGCCTTAAAGAGTTCCCCCACGGTGCGGACGCGGATCACCGGCTCCGTTGCGGCCGGTAAAGGTGGGGCCGCGCGAAAAAGCGTTGCGGCGATTGGGAGTTCGGACTGGTCCGCTTGAAGATTCGACACAGGTGAAGGCACTAGGTGGCCCACGCCATTCAGCAGCAACACGATCGTCCAGGTGATACGGGGTACCACCAGCCTGTGACATGGGTGCTGCCACATGAATCCGTTTCCTTACTACCAGGGCAACCATCAGATCGCGGATCGGAAAGCCGCTGCCTATTATGGACGTGTTGCACACCGGATAGCAACCGGTTTTCGAGAATGTAGATCGCCGCCCGGACCTCGGGAGCGGATCGGACCTCACCTCGCTTTCTCTTTGCCGATGGAAAGGCGCTGATCTCGACGATGGTTGGGACAGGAGTGAGATTCAGCCTGGAAAAAACGGCCTTATCCCTTGGCTTTCCAACGCCGAGTAATCGATTTCACCAACCGATCTCTATCTGCCGTTATTATGTAAGCGCAGGGGCCATTCATGACTACCCGTTCGGGGATGGGGTTCATCGACGCCGCCCGTGTAATCGTGGCGACTGGGGGACTGCCTTGACAGTCTCTTCGGTGTGTGGCTTACCAAGGATCATCATGTGAGGACGCGGTGGGCGGGTTCTCGCGGGGTTGCCCGAAGGGTGAGGGCCGCGTTATCCTGGACAGGCGACCGGGTGGCCATGCGCCGGTGGCCAAAATGAACAGCGAACTCGAGGAGGGCATGCACCATGCCGCGGTGGATTGTTTTCATTCTTGCCGGACTTATTAGCGTCAGCACTTTGGCGCGTGCCGGGGAAGAACAACTTGTTCGGCCCAATATTATTCTCGTCTTCATTGACGATATGGGCTGGGGCGATTTTTCCTGTTTTGGGAACACGGAAGCCAAGACACCGAATGTGGACGCTCTGGCGGCCGGGGGAATTCGATTCTATCAGTT
>NZ_JACIYL010000758.1 GCF_014359955.1 Thermogutta sp.
TCGACCAGCGGCAATGGCAGAGTCTGCTGGACCTGTATGCCCGGCTGGCGGAGTACCTTCGCGCGATTGGCGAGCCACCCCTGTGACACCGCTTCGACCTGGCGCGTCCAGCAGGTCTTATGTGGGGCGGTCAGGCGGCGGAAGGTGGATGGGACAAAGCGGCGGGCGTTCACTCCCACCGGAGCACGGCCCCCTGATCCGCACTGGTGGCCATTCGCGCGTATTTGGCCAGGTAGCCTTTGACAAACCGCGGTGGCGGCGGTGACCAGCGTTTCCGGCGTTCGGCGAGGACTTCCTCGCTGACCAGGACGTTGAGCTTGCGGGCCGGGATATCGATTTCGATCATATCGCCAGGCTCCAGGAGGGCGATCGGACCGCCCGCGGCGGCCTCCGGACTGACGTGTCCGATGCAGGCCCCGGCCGTTCCCCCGCTGAAACGTCCATCCGTGATGAGGGCCACCTTGTCGTCGAGTTTGACACCTTTAATGGCCGTGGTGGGCGCCAGCATCTCCTGCATTCCCGGCCCTCCCTTCGGCCCTTCATAACGGATGACGACCACGTCACCGGCCTTGACCTTGCCATTGATGATTCCCTGATAGGCCTCGGTTTCGGATTCAAAGATGACCGCCGGCCCGGTGAAGCGGAGCATGTGTGGGAGGACGCCAGCCGTCTTGACCACCGCTCCCCGGGGCGCCAGGTTGCCATAAAGAATGGCCAGCCCGCCCTCCTGACTGTAGGCGTTTTCCACCTCACGGATGCAGTCATACGGGTCGAAGCCGAGCTGTTCCGGAGTGAGTTCACGAATCGACCGGGCTTTGCGCGGCACACTCAATCCCGGGACGTTTCGCTGTCCTCCCGCCGTGACCGCCGCCAGTTCCAGGGCCTCTTCGCTGGCCGTCTGGGCGCGGATGTCGTACTCGGCAATATTTTCGCCGAGGGTCTTTCCGGTCACGGTCATGCAATCCAGGTGGAGAAGACCGGGACGCCCCCGGGCGATGGCGCCCAGGATGGTGTGAACACCCCCGGCGTTGTGGACGTCCTCCACGTGATAGTGGCTGCTCGGCGCGACCCGGCAGATGTTGGGAGTTTTTCGACTCAGTTCATCAATCCGCCGCAGGTCGTAATCGATCTCCGCTTCTTTGGCCACCGCCATGATGTGGAGCACCGTGTTGGTGCTTCCCCCCATCGCCATGTCGAGAACCATCGCGTTGTCGATGGATTCTGCGGTGATGATCTCCCGGGGCAGCAGGCCGTGGCCAGGACCCAGCTTTTCGAATTGCCATACCATTTCCACAATCCGCTGGGCCGCACGTCGGTAGAGACGCTTTCGCTCCGCACTGGTGGCGAGGAGCGTGCCGTTGGTGGGGAGTGCGATGCCCAGGGCCTCGCACAGGCAGTTCATGCTGTTGGCGGTGAACATTCCGGAGCACGAACCGCAGGTGGGACAGCCGAGGCGTTCCAGTTCGGCCAGTTCTTCCTCGGTCAATTTACCGTCCTGCCGCGCTGCCGCCGCGATGAAGACGTCGATGAGATCGACCTTCCGGCCGTCGGGAGTCCGCCCAGCCTCCATCGGCCCGCCGCTCACAAAGATCGTCGGGATGTTGCACCGCACCGCCGCCATGAGCATCCCGGGGACGATCTTGTCGCAGTTGGGGATGCAGATCATCCCGTCGAAACAATGGGCCTGGAGCATCGTCTCCACGGAATCGGCAATCAGTTCCCGGCTGGGCAGCGAGTACTTCATTCCGGTATGGCCCATCGCGATGCCATCGTCAACGCCGATCGTGTTGAAGACGAAGGGTACCCCGCCGGCCTCGCGGACGCACTCTTTGATGAACTCACCGACCGCGTTGAGATGCACATGACCGGGGATGATATCGGTGTAGCTGTTGCAGATGGCGATAAACGGCTTGCGGAAATCATCATCCTGGACCCCGGTGGCGCGGAGCAAACTGCGATGGGGTGCCCGTGCAGCGCCGAGTTTGATCTGATCCGATCGCATTGTTGACCTCGCTGGTAACCAAATAAATCTCGCACAACTCGCGGGAGACTCGCGTCCGCCTGGACCGCCCCGCAAGTCAGATCTCTTTTACGGAACAAGTCGCGCCCTTG
>NZ_JACIYL010000759.1 GCF_014359955.1 Thermogutta sp.
CTGACTTCGTCTGCTCGTCAAGTTACGGCCTGGGTTTTCTGCGGGAATTCTCGAATGGAAAGTAGAGTAAGCGCGATACCGCTGGTCGACCAACAATGAATTGGGCTGTGTGCGTGAAGATCATTCGTGATGCGCGCTGGCAACTTCTAGTCAGTGCCGCTCTGCTCTTCGCGTTTGCCTGGCTTTTCGTCTGGATGAACAGTCTCATCAAAATAGGGCTGTGGTCCACGTTTCTCGATATGCTTCCCAACTTCGTGCACAAGTTGATGCCGGTACCAGCCAAGGAATTGCTCAGCCCAACAGGAAGGATCAGTCTGGTTTTTGTGCACATCGTGCCCATGATCCTGTTTGTCGGATGGGCTCTTGTTCGAGGCTCGGAAATGATCAGCGGTGAAATCGAGTCGGGACGCTTCGAGGTACTGCTCACGCTGCCCTTGCCCCGACCAGTCTGGGTTATCATCCCGGGAATTGTGACCTTTCTCGGAGCGATGATGCTGGCGGCGGTCCTGTGGGCAGGTCTGTGGGCAGGATGCCACCGGATCCACCTTGCGGAGCCAGTCGATACCACCCGTTTCCATTTAGCGGCGCTTAACCTGGCTATGATGGCTTTTGCCCTGGCCGGCATGACCTCGGCAATTTCCGCGTGCTCTTCCAGTCGCGGCAAAACGCTGGCCCTTGCGACTGTTATCTTTCTTGCCGCGGTCATCGTTAAACTGGTGGCACGTCTGTGGACGGCGGGCGAATGGCTCAAGTACCTGTCATTCATGACGCTCTTTGAACCGCAAATCCTCATCTTCACCCAGGAGGGATCTCGGATTTCTCTTCAGTACAACCTTGCGCTGGGCATCATCGGCCTGGTCGGTCACCTGATCGCCGCAGCGATCCTTACCCGACGGGATATTCCCGTGCCACGGTGAAATGGCAATTCCAGGCCGGTCCCAGCGAGCCGTCATTGACTTTCTTCGCAGCGGGAGGTCGAATATAGTTAAGAAGGGGAGGGGGGAGGATTCGCACACGGAAGGCCAGGCAACCATCAGCCAAAAGCAGAGCAACCACGGAATCAGATAACGTACCGCGGGCCAGCGCTGAGGTCGAAGAAAAGCGACGTGGATGGAGGTTCCAGCAATGGACGGTCTTTTCAAGCGCGGCCCGGTTAAAAATGCTTTTCAAGACTGTGCGACAGCTATGATTCGCTCTCGACGCGGCGGATTCACATTGGTGGAAATCCTCCTAGCGACAGCGATCTCGCTCATCATGCTGGGGGCGGTGGTCGCGGTGTTCGCGTCTGTCATGCAAAGCATCAACCAGGCGCGAGCCATGCTGGAAACCTCCGATCGGTTACGTTCGGCCGCCGAACTGCTGCGATCGGACTTGCGGGGTCTTACTGTGATTCCTATCCCGCCGCGGGATCCCGCCAATGACGAGGGCTACTTTGAATATACGGAAGGCCCGGTGGGACAAAATGGTCGCGTCCGTCCCATCATGCAGATCAACGATCCGCTTGTGGCCGTCAATCTGGATGACCTCGATGGAAACGGCAACCCACTCCCGGACCCCACGGTGGGCGACAACGACGACATCCTGATGTTTACCACGCGTTCGACGGGAGAGCCATTCGTCGGCCGATGTCTGATCAATGGGCAGCCCAGCACCATTTACTCGGATACAGCGGAGGTGGCGTGGTTTGTGCGGGGAAACCGCCTGTACAGGCAAGTTCGGCTTGTGGCACCCAAAGCCATGGAACTTTGCGATCTCAACAAGAATGGCATTTTGGACCCAGGGGAGTGGGTTCCCGCGGGCGACAGCGGAGCGCAAAACTTCCGGCGGTTTTACGATATTGCTGCCCATTATGATATAAACAGGGGAGGCTGGGTGTTCTCCACGCTGGGAGACCTTACCAAGCCCGAAAATCGCTATGCCCATCGGACGGGAGACCCGCGCAACGTTACGTCGTTTCCGTTCCATCCGCATCGTGATCCGGGCCCTCCGCCTCGCGTCTCAATTGGCAGGCTTTGGGGCTTCCTACCCTGGCAGAAAGCACCTCGGCCAATATGGGCGCTGCATGGCTTGCCAACGGCGTTCTGCCGGCAGTTACACTCACTCAGCTTTCC
>NZ_JACIYL010000076.1 GCF_014359955.1 Thermogutta sp.
AAAAGGAGGACCGGTATTTTGTGCCGCCGAAACTGCGGCCGGTACTCAGTGAAAACAGCCCGGACACAGCCATCCCCATGCTGCGGCATCGGATGTCCATGATGCGCGGATGGTCTCAGTTGGCCTGGGCAGCCAAAGCGGGATTTCCTGCTCCCAAAACCTCGGGGATTCGCGGGCCGGACGGGGACCTTCAGGCATTCGTTTTGGCCATGGACGTCGTTTCCCGCGAGGTGGCCGACGATGTGGTGCGGCAGCTCCTGCCCCTTCAGTTCAAGAAAATGCTGGACGTGGGCGCCGGTCCGGGAACATGGACCTTTGCCTTTCTCCGTGCGGTCCCCGAAGCACGGGCCATTCTGTTTGATCTGCCCCATGCGATCTCGCTGGCCCGGCAGAAGGCTGAGCAGGCGGGGTTGGCAGACCGCGTGGAATTCGTAGTGGGTGACTTCTATCGCGACGAGCTTCCATCGGGGGTGGATTTCGTCTGGGTCAGCGCCATCGCCCATCAAAACTCGCGGGAGCAGAATCGTGAACTCTTTCGGAAAGTGTATCGGGCCCTGGAGCCGGGAGGACAGATCGCCATCCGGGACATCGTCATGGATGCCAGCCGCACATCGCCCGTGGATGGTGCACTGTTCGCCATCAACATGCTCGTCAACACGCCCGCTGGCGGTACGTACACGCTTGACGAGTACCGTGAAGACCTGCTGGCTGCCGGCTTTTCGGAACCTCACTTGCGGATTCGCACAGAAAACATGAACAGCGTCATTCTTGCCCACCGGCGGTAACGTGCCCGGGTGTGCGGTGCGTGCAGGCTTCGCGGGCAATCGCCGGTCGATCACTGGCTCTGGACACGGGCGAGTTCAGAGTTTGCGAAAGCCCGCGGATGGAGCTGGGGCCACGCAGAGAAGTTGGAGCCGGAGAAGGTTGAGATCGTCCGCGGCTGATACCGGCAGGAATCTTCCTCGCGGCGAAACCGACGGAAAAGTTTCTTTCTTACTCGGCAAGGAGTGTCCGAAGATTGGCCTGGAGGGATTCAGTGCCGGGGATCGCGGACAGTTCTCGAAGGCCCTTTTCGGCCTCGGCACGGAATTCGGTGAGGCGTCCCTCCCCGGTCAAGGTGGCCTTCCACTGGCGGAACAGTCGCGTCAGGTTAGCCTGGACAGGCTGCGCGCTGGGGGCACATCGCAGTGCCCAGTAGAGCTTCTCGGCAGCCTGGGAAAAATGTTGGGCCTCGGCGAGTGCAATCGCCCAGTTGTTGAGGCTGGCCAGCAGGTTGTCCTTCGCCGACTGGTTGGTGGGATCCAGCCGTAACGCGATGATGTTGTCATAAAGCGCCCTGTCGAACTGGCGAGAAAAAAGGGCGTCCACGCCGCGATTGTAAAAGATCGTCCCGACGATCTGGGTTTCCGACATCGTTCGCCCCTGCTCGTAAAGCCGCCAGTCACGCTCGGAGACCCGGGAGGCAGAAACCAGTCTCCCCAGATCGTCTTCCGGACTCCGATCTCCGGAGCCGATGGTGGGGGCTCTTTTGGCCAGGCCGAATTGCGGAACGCGGGCCACTTCATCCAGCCATCGTGGAGCGGTGCACTCCACGGGTATCGAGGCGAAGGTGGTTTCCACGCGGCAGAAGGCGTGGGTGGGAAGCTGCTGAATCCTTGTGGGATAACCGGCCGCCTCGGCCAGGAGCTTGAAGAGAATGGCCGCACTCACGCAGTTGTAGCGTCCCGTTTTCAACGTCACGCCCGGATTTGTCGCATCGATTTGATACTTGCCTGTGAGAATGTTTTGATGAAGATAGCCAAATACCCTGCGGAGGGCTGAAAACTCGTCCGGGGACTCCTGCCCGAACGTCTTCACCGTTCGAGTGTGCTTCTCCAGTATTTGCTGGTAGCCGGCAATTTCGCGGGCCGAAGTGCCGCCCGCCACGAGCACGGCCTGGAAAAAAGTGAAATCATCCAACCGCTGGTCCTCGCAATCCCGGACCAGGTGCCTTTCGTCCTCAGTCAGGGGACAGGGGCTCCAATCCGCCGCGCGCTGTTCCAATTGCGCCAGCAGATCGGCCGAGATTGCAGCGGCCTGCCCATTGTGCCCATAGGCTCCGTTGATGTCCCGGAAAAAATACGGTTTTCCAACACCGCCCAGGCCGACCGCCTTGGTGACACCTCCCGATGAATTGTCGCCCAAAGGAGGTGTCAGGTTAGCCGCCGCGTAGCTTTCCTGGAGATGTGCCGGACCACCGGATGCAGACCCATCACCCTGCCAGGTCAACGGCAGTCCCAAGCGGAAATGGGTGAATTGACCGACTCCCAGAACCAGGCCGCCGAGCAAAACCGCCGCAAGCGGTCCCCAACCGATCCTGCGGCCACATTGGGTGGGAGATTTCACGATGATGCCACTCGAAGGAGCATGACTCATGGTGGGCATGTTTCCAACTGGCAAATGTGGTGACTGGTCAGGAATTCGCTGTCGGACGACTGCCAGATGTTCAAGCAAACGTAGGTCGCAAACGGAGGGTTGGCAAACGGCGAAATAGAAAAAGGGTGGACAGAATAAATTAGATAAGCGGAATATCCATCAGGCAGGAGATGGTAAAACAGAGTGTATAGGTTGGAATATGACGATTCTTTCGTTCGGATTGGGGCGGACGCTCGGGCCAAAAATCGCCCGGCCAGCCATCGCACAATTCAATCGATTATGGTCACTAAGATGAGTCGCAAAGTGCCTTTTTGGACAGGCCAGGCGGATTTTGCGATTTGAAACGGCAACGGTCCTCGACGCCACCAGTTCTGACCGATTAGAATAAAATCACTCCGAAGTCAACTTTGGCAACAGTCCGGTTGTGGTATCGGATGGGAATAAATGACGGGCTGGCAGTGGTTTCTGGCCCTCGGGCCGCTTTCTGTCTACCTGATGCTGATGGGGTTTCTCAACCTCGTCAGACGCCCTGTACTTTTAACAGGGATGCAGGACAGAATCCTGCTCGGGTTGGCCATTCTCGGGCTGATTGTGGTGGGTCCCGTTGATCTGTTCCTGCCCCTCTCCGTTTACGCGGCGTACGGATCAGCGGTGTGGTTGATTGCCCTCGTTCTGCTGGTCCTGGTGCTCGGACTGGGGGTTCTCACAGCTCCCCCTAAGATCGTCATCCTCAACGTTCCTGTTCATCAGGTGCGTTCCATCATTTCCGAGACCGCCGTGAGCCTCGATACAGATTCACGGTGGGCGGGCGATTGCCTGCTCATGCCCAATTTAGGGATTCAATGCACTCTCATCGCCTGGCCGTCGTGGCGGAACATCACGCTGGCGGCAGTGGGTCCAACGCAGGACTTTCAGGGTTGGAAGCGTTTCGGAGTGGCGCTGAGCAAGCGGCTGGCGACCGTGGAGGTCCGCCCCAATCCAAGGGGAATCTTCTTGGTCGCGCTGGGGGGAATCGTCTTTTCCCTCACCGCCTTCGGCGCTTTTCGAGACCCCAGGGTCGTGGCCGACCTGCTCAGTCGGCTCTGGCCGTTGTAACGCTCCTTCCCTGAAATGGGCGTTTGGTCTTTGTCGATTTGGAACCCTTTTTACCAGAAAGGCCAGGTCCTGCGATGGCTGCTCGCTATATTGTGCGTTTCGGCGCGATGCGTCTTCTGGGCATTTTCACACCCGCGCGAGAGGGAGAAACGTTTGTCCGCGGGGATCGCGTCATTGTTCGGACGGACCGCGGATTGGAAGTCGGAGAGGTGCTCATCGAATCCAGTGAACGCACCGAGTCGTTTCTCACCAACCCGATGCGCGGGCAGATTTTGCGAAAAATGACCCCGGAAGACGAACGCGAGGCGTTACAGATCCGCCGCCGGGCACCCGATGAAATCGCGCGCTGCGAACGGATTATCAAAGAGCTGGGGCTGCAAATGGACCTCGTCGATGTGGAACACATCTTCGGCGGGGAACGGATCATCGTTTACTATCTGGCGGACGGCCGGGTGGATTTCCGCGAGCTGGTTCGCCGGCTGGCCAGTGAGTTCCGCACCCGGATCGAAATGCGGCAGATCGGCGTTCGGGATGAGGCGAGGTTGCTGGCGGATTACGGGGATTGCGGCAAGCCTGTCTGTTGCAACAACCATCTCGTCACGATGCCGCCGGTGTCTATGAAGATGGCGAAGCTCCAGAAGGCCACGCTGGATCCCGCGAAGATCTCCGGTCGATGCGGACGCCTGAAATGCTGCCTTCGCTATGAGTTCGAGCAGTACGAGGAACTTCTCGACAAACTCCCGCCGGTGGGCTCCCGGGTCCTCACCGATGAGGGGGAAGGCGAAGTGATCGGCCATGAGATCCTTGCTCAAAAGGTCCTGGTCGAGACGGGTGACCATGTGAGGAAACTTATCAGCTTGGATAAGATTCGCCAGGTGATTTCCAGGCCGACTGAGCAGGAGGCCGCCGCCGGGGAAGCATCGGGTGGCGAAGGCGCGACGGCTTCCGCGGAATGATGGACGTCCAGCGTTCGCGGGTCCTTCTGAAAAGCCCCGTGTTTCGCTAAATTGAACCGCTGAGAAGTTTTCGTCCCTGGCTTTGCCGAGGCGGAAAGAAGCCGGCGGAGCGAATCTTTCTCAATGGACGATCGGTCTCAGTCGGGTTTGTCGCTGTCTTCCGGGGAAAGAACACCGTGAGCTTGATCACCATTTTGGCCTTTCTCGGGCTGGCGCTGCTGGTATGGGACTGTATCGAGGTCGGCCGGAATGACGCTTCCAACATCGTCAACGCGGTGTTTGGGGCTCGCATTCTCAACCGCAAATGGGCCGTCAGACTGGCCGGCATTGCCGTGATTATCGGCGCAAGTGCTGCCACCCCCGTCTTCGAGACGGCCAGAAAAGGTATTTTTGACCCGGGTCTGCTGACGCTTCATCAGGCGATCGTCGCCTACATCAGTGTGTATCTCGTCGATACGGTTCTCCTGTTCGCCTACTCGGCCTTTGGAATGCCCGTGAGTACCACCGCGTGTCTCGTTTTTGAATTGGTGGGGGCTTCACTCGGGTTGTGCGGTCCGGGAGTGGTTCACTGGGGGAAAGTGTGGACGGTGGTGGCCGCCATATTCGTTTCCATTTTCATGGCCGGCGTTGCTGGTTTTCTGATCCAGCGCGTTTTTCGAGCCGCAATTCGCGACAGGATTGAAGATCGGGAAACCATTCTTCTTCATGGTCCGTGGATTTCCGGCCTCATGCTCACCGGGCTGGGCTGGTTCATGCTCTTCAAGGGTATGTCCGGCATCGCGTTCATCAAAGCGTTTCGGGAATACGCCATCGACCCTTATATCGATGCGTACACCCCCACGCTGGCCTTTTTGACCGTGTGGGGTGGGTTCACCCTGGTTGTCCACCTGTTTCTCTCGTTCTCTGGGAACTTTGGGACGAAGTACTTGTTTCCCGGGCTGGCCATTCTGGGAATGCTCTGTTTGGCGTTTGCCTTTGGGCAGAACGATCTGGCCAATTGCGCGTCCCCGGGGATCTCGGCGTTCTGGTTGTGGCAGCATTCCGATCAAAGTGTCGCCTCGGCCACGCAAATTCAAATCCCGATGTGGGTGCTGACGATTTGCGGCGCTTTGATGGTGACGGGGATGATGACGGAAAATGCCCAACGGGTGACGCGGGCGCAGGTCAATGTGGGAAGTCAATTTGACAGAGTCGCCCTCTATGCGCCGGAGTGGTGTCGCGCGATTGCCCGATGGATTCTCCGCCGATTTCCCCACCGTCCGGAACTGGCGCCTCCTCCCATGGTGACACCGCGGGGAAAGAAGGTCCACTACGACGCCCTTCGCGCGGCGGTGATCAGCTCGGTCAGCGCGGGCGTCATTGCGCTCGCCTCCAGCCGGGGTCTGCCGGTTTCCACAACTTATGTGGCATTCGCCGCCGTTTTGGCGACAGGTTTGGCCGACCGGGTCCTCAGTCGGGGTGATGCGGACCTCAAAATCGGCCGCGCCATCTGGGTGGTGGTAAGCTGGTTCATCGCGGCTGTGATTGCGGTAGCGGCGACCGCCGGGGTTGCCCGGATTATCTACCATCTCGGGATCGTCGGTCTTCTCGTCGCTTTGGCCCTGAATCTGAGCATTCGCTTTTATGCCCAGAAAAGGGCGGACGAACAGGAGGAACGTGTTCACCGCCGACGATCCGAGACTTCCACCGGATCACCCTCCGATCAGCCTCAGCACGCCGAGGCGCTCGGCGAGAAATCGTGACGGCTTACAGCTCCCAGCCCGGGCGATTTTCCCGCCGGATCAGGGCGTTGGCCTCTGCGGAATTGGTGAATTCACCCCTGGTGGAATCCCACCTGAGCTTCTGGTTCACCCGGACCGCAATGGTTCCCAGCAGGATTGTTTCTGCCATGGGATACACCGAAACAAAATTGGCGTCGGATTTCGCTTCTCCCCGACATGCGCGAATGAACTGATCGAGCTCCCCGGCCGGGCGAGGAAGTGTTTTCGGCGGTGGCTGGAAATCCTTCATTCTTTTCTGAGGATTCAACCGGGGGTTGTTTCCCGTAAACCCGGCGAGAATTTTCCCCTGATCACCCACGAAGAGCATGCCTTCCTCGGGCATAGCGAGATTGTCGACCTCGAGTTCGGCCAGCAATTCCGGTCGCAAGCCTCCGTCGTACCAGTGAAGTTTTACAGGGGGCCGATGATCATCACCCGGAAATTCCCAGTGGATGAGGGATGCTCGGGGATAGGAAACGCGGTTGATCTGCTTCTTCCAGGTGTAGTTTTCAATCCGCCAGAATTGACTGCGACTGGCTTCCACACTGATGGGCGATCCCAGGCCCAGGATTTTGAAAATCTGGTAGAAGCTGTAGTGGCCCATGTCTCCCAGGGCACCGGTGCCGAAATCGTACCACCCGCGAAAGACGGCATGGGTGTAAGCGGGATGATAGGGTCGCTCCTGAGCCGGCCCGAGCCACAAATCCCATTCAAACCCGTCGGGCACGGGCACTTTTTCCGTGGGGTATTCGGTCATTCCCTGTGGCCAGAAAGGCCGTGTGGACCAGTTGTGGACTTCGCGAACCTGTCCGATCGCGCCGGCCTGAATCCATTCCGCGATGGTGGCGGCGTCGGGATTGTCGGCCGCGCAGAAAAGCTGCGTGGCCAGCCCGGTTTGCTGGGCCAAATCGCGGAGCGTGCGTACTTCCTGGAGGACGTTAGAAATCGGCTTGTGCGTGATGGCGTGTTTGCCCGCCTTGAGAGCCCGCGCGGCAATGACGCCGTGCAGGTGATCCGGGGTCATGATGTAAACGGCGTCCAGGTCTTTTTCTTCGGCCAGCATTTGCCGGAAGTCCGAATAAGCGCGACACTGCGGTCGTTCGGTAGCGTGGCCCGAGGCTTTCGCGTAATAGCGGGAGACAATCTCCAGGCCGACCTCCCGACCGCAAAGTCCTCCCCGAGCACCTTCGCCCCAGCGAGGATCTTCCAGAAACGCACGGACCTTGGAGACAATCTCCTTCGGTCCCCACTCGGGGTAATCGTCACTCTTTCGATTGGGATCGCAAACCGCTACGATCCTGATGTCCTGTCGTGGGAGGGCCTGCATGAGCTGTCGCAAGCCCTGCGTCCCGCATCCCACATAGCCGATGTGGATTTTTTCGCTTGGAGGGACAAAGCCCGGCCCACCGAGGACAGAGCGAGGGACAACGGTGGCCACCGTCGCCAGCGTGCTGGACGCCACAAATCCACGGCGATTGACTTTTGAACTCAGCATGGGAAGACTCCTCAAACATGGAAATGACGCGGTCAAGTGAGACAGACGCGGTCAAGTGAGACAGGGGTGTCCATCCTGGCGCCCCACATGATGACGCCCAGCATGGCAGATGGCAAGGCTGGTGGCTGATGGGTCGGGGTGGAATCCGCCTGTTCAACCCATTGGAGGGACGCGTTGCAGGGCATACGCTGGCTCGAGTGGAAACCGACCCTCCAATTCATCGGAGAGATGCCTTCCACCGCGTCCCACTTGTCCGCGATCTGGTCTGTCCTCGCCACGGGGAATTCCACACCGCAAGGCACTTGACCGGCCTATAACCGGTGGGTACTGTGATAGTGCGTCGGAAACCAGGATAACATGGGGCAAACCCGGGATGATTGGGGTGGTTATCACTCATCACCCGAGGTGAAACGGGCCATTTTCAGGAGCGTGTTCGGATGATGCGGTTGCAGAATTTTATCGCGTGCAGTATCGCGTTTTGTGTGAGTTTTTCGGCTTGGGCCCAGGATCATCACGTCATCTGGCTGGAAACGGAAAAGTTTGAAAACAGAGGCGGCTGGGTTAACGATGCCCAGTTTGTGGATCAGATGGGATCACCATTTCTGCTGGCCATCGGTTTGGAGGGCCCCGTCCAGGATGCCTCGACTACGGTGAACATTCCCAAGCCCGGGCGTTATCGGGTGTGGGTCCGCAATCGGGATTGGCTCCCTGAATACAGCCCGGGTAAGTTCCAGGTCGTCCTCGGCGACCGCCCGATCGAGCATGTCTTCGGCGCGAACAAGAAAGGTGAATGGATCTGGGAAGACGGGGGCTTCGTGGAGTTGCCGGCCGGTCCATTGTCGGTGAAACTTCACGACCTGACCGGTCATTATTCACGTTGCGATGCAATCGTTTTGAGTGACGACCCGAATTTTCGACCTTCCGACGATTTGGGGCCTCTTGCCCGCCAGCGCGAGATGTACGGCGGCGTCAGCCGGGAAATCAAAACGCTGGAACCCTACGACACAGTGGTTGTGGGCGGTGGATTGGCCGGCACTTTTGCGGCCGTGGCTTCTGCCCGAATGGGATGCCGGACGGTGCTCATTCAAAATCGTCCGGTGTTGGGGGGAAATGGCAGTACGGAGATCCTGGTCAATCCGGAGGGAGATTCCACGCGCGAGCCGCTTGATCCCGGCGAAGGCGGCATCATCGAAGAGGTCCGCGGCGATGTGTTCGGCTATTCCGAACGGCTCCTCAAGTTGGTGAAAAACCAGCCCGGCCTGGATCTGTTCCTCAACACGCACGCCACTGGGGTGGAAATGGAATCGGCCAAACGCATCAAAGCCGTGATCGCGCTGGACGTCAACACTGGTGAGCGGTTGCGGTTCCCCGGGAAGATTTTTATCGACTGCACGGGTGACGGATCGATCGGCGTGTGGGCAGGGGCAGAGTACCGGCACGGCCGGGAACCCCGCTCCATGTACAACGAAAGCCGTGCCCCGGAGGTGGGTGATGTCAACAAAGGAACGATGGGCGGCACGCTGCGGTATGCCACCGAACAGATGGCCCAGCCTGTCCCGTTCAAAGCCCCCGACTGGGCCCACAAGTTCGAGAAGTGCTCCGATTTTAATCCCGGTCGCCATCCTCAGTTACGGTTCGGCGGCTGGCAATGGGTGATTGAGTACGGTGGGGAACTCGATACGTACAAGGATGCCGAAATCATCCGCGATGAGCTCCTGCGGATCATCTGGGGGATGTGGGATCACGCCAAAAACCACTGCCCCAAACTCAAAGAAGAGGCCGAGAATTATAAGCTCACCTGGGTGAGCTACGTGGTGGGCAAGCGCGAGTCGCGCCGCCTGATGGGAGATTACATCATGACCGAGCACGACATCGCCAATCAAACCCTTTTCCCGGATCGTGTCTCCTACGGGGGATGGGGCATTGACATCCACCCGCCCAAAGGATTTTACGATCCGGGGCCCCCCGCGGTGTTCTCGCACAAAGTGAAGTTCTCCGTGCCTTTTCGAAGTTTGTACTCCAAGGATATCGACAACCTCATGATGGCGGGGCGTTGCATTTCTGTAACGCACGTGGCTCTGGGAGCGACGCGGGTGATGATCACCTGTGGTTTGCAGGGGCAGGCGGTAGGTACGGCAGCCGGCTTCTGCAAAATGCATGACACAACGCCCCGCGGAGTTTATGAGCGGTATATCGCTGATCTCCAGCAGCAACTTCTCAAAGATGGCTGCTACATCATCGACCTGCCCAATCAGGACCCGCGTGATCTGGCACGCTCGGCAAAGGTGGCAGCCTCCAGCACCGCGCCCAACGAGGTGTACAAGATCGCGACTCTC
>NZ_JACIYL010000760.1 GCF_014359955.1 Thermogutta sp.
GAGGGGAGCGCTCGGCGGATCGCGCGCGATGCTTATTTGCTCAGTCTGATCACTTCGAGTCGCGAGGAGTTTCATCTCATCGTGGGGCGGCAGGATACCGACGAGAACCCGCTTTTCCCCAGCCGATTTCTCTTTTCCTGCGATGACGACGGACTTGTCAGACGCGTATCTTCCCTGTTTGGGGTTATCGAGGAACCACCGCGTCGGCCTCCGCGATGGCACAAACATTCCACCACTCGGGAGGCACTCGCTCCCCCGGCGCCGGTTGTGCCGGTATCCATTTCGGAAATGCGTGTGACTCAGTTCCGCGATTACCTGGCCTGTCCGTATCGGTTTTATCTGCGTCATGTGCTTCAATTGGGGACGCTCTCCGACGATGTGGAAGAGCTGGACCCACTCAGCTTTGGAAGCCTGGCACATCGGGTGCTCTGTCAATTTGCTCGATCCCAATGTCGGGACAGCACGGCCGCCGATGAGATCGCCGAGTTCCTCATCCGCGCCCTGGATCACATGATCCGGAAAACCCTGGCGCACACTCCCCGGCCTTCCGTGCCGCTTCAGCTCGAGCAGCTTCGAGAACGGCTCCGGGCCTTCGCGAGTTTTCAGGCCTCCCATGCCCGGGAATGGGAGATCCTCCACTCCGAGTACACGCCCAGCAAGAAGGTCACATTGGTTGTCGATGGCAAAGCTGTGACACTCGTCGGCCGAATCGATCGCATCGATCGCCGGCGAGATGGCTCGGAATTCCTGATCATCGATTACAAGATCAGTGAAGATCCAACGCCACCAGAAAAAACTCACCGCCGGCGCCAAGAAGGCGTTCTCAAATGGGTTGATCTTCAGTTGCCGCTCTACCGGCATCTTGCCCAATCGGTGATCAAGCAGACGCCACTCAAATTGGGCTACATCATTCTTCCCAAGGACATCCAGCAAACCGGCTTTTACGAAGCGACATGGAGCGAGGAAGAGTTAGCCGAGGCCGACGCCACAGCAGAAGAGGTCATCCGGAAGATTCGCCAGGGAATCTTCTGGCCACCGAATGAGGATGCGGAAGGGCGGTTTCCGGACCTTTTCCCAATTCTTCCATGACGTCTCTAACTTTTCCGCCGAGGTGATATTGCGGGCGCCGCAGTCGCTGAGCGATCACCCTTTTTCCTTCGCCAACGAGGACGCGGACCTCCACAGGGGTTCGTGTGTGAGCGAGATGCAACCTGGTTTCGGCGGGCACGACTGGCATGCCGCTCCGAAGGACTTCTCCGCAAAACCCGCTTGTCAGGCCCCTTCGTGATTGGCCGCCGTCCGCCCTCGAACCTATACTAAAAGAGGGGTATGAAGCCGGAATGGTTGGATCCGCCCTGGCAGCTAGTCTGAAGGGTCACCGCAGAATGAAAAACATTGAGCGTCTCTTGACAATTCGGATACTGGGTTTCGGCATTCTTCTCGCCTGGATTGCAGGAGTGACCGGCGGTCCGGTGTATGCCGACACAATCGTTTTGAAGTCAGGCGGTCGGGTCACAGGAAAGGTTCTTTCGGAGACAATGCCTCACGGTGATAAGGCCGTCCGCATTCAAACTAAAGACAACATTGTTTTAAGTGTTCCCCGCGAAGAGATTGCCGAGATCATTCGGCTAAGCCCAGTGGAAGCCGAATACGAACAGTTAAAGGCCCAGACTCCAGATACTGTGGATGGCCACTTTAAGCTGGCAGACTGGTGTCGCGATCATCATCTCCCGGAGCAGCGTGAGCTGCACCTCCGGCGAATCATTGAACTGGATCCGGATAACGCGCGGGCCCGGGCGCTTCTCGGTTACCAAAAGGTGGGTAACGAGTGGAAGACCCGCGACGAGATCATGAAGTCGATGGGCTATGTCCTTTACAAGGGCCGATGGATGCTCCCCCAGCAAGTGCAGCTTGAACAGGAAAAGGAGCAGCAATCGGCGGTGCAACGCGAGTGGGCCCAGAAAATCCATCGGCTGTTAAACCGCTTGGAAGCCGACCCGGTGGGTACCGAACACGAGCTCCGCTCTATTAAGGACCCGGCCGCTGTCAAACCGCTGGTGCTTGCAATGAAGGATGAACGCCGGGACGCTGTCCGCTTGTTGCT
>NZ_JACIYL010000761.1 GCF_014359955.1 Thermogutta sp.
CCCGTGTGCATGCCCACTTCCTGTCAAACTGGCAGTCTCCTGCCATGAGAGATCCTGGTTCCAGGCCTTAGGGAGACTAAGATCCTTCCCTGCAAATTCGATACCGCGTAGCGTCAGCATCACGTGCTGGAAGGATGGCGGCTCTCACGTCCTCACTTTGTTCGCGGCATGGACTCAGGGCGACAAGGGAAACAGTGAGGAGAAAGAATTTCCACGCGGGACGGCCATGGGAAGCGCGGCAGAATGACAGAGCGACGGGCGGAAACAATTGCAAGGATCGGGTGGTCCGCAGGTCGATGCGTGTCCTTTGGCTACAGCCTCACGCGGAAGTGGCGGAGATGTCACGTTCGCGGGTTCTACGGCGGCGATTCCAGGCCAGTCCCAGTCCGGCGACTCCGAGAATGAGCAAGCAGCCCGTGCTCGGTTCGGGGATGACCTCCCCACCGGTAGGTCCACCCTGAATTTCAAACCGGGGGAACGAGAGGGGACCGCTTGAAATACCGAATAACTCCCCAAGGAGGGGATTCGCCTCAGCAAGACTTCCCAGCGCTTCCTGTTCCTCCGGAGAAAGTGTCTCGCGATTGAGGAGAAAAGTCGCCTGGAGAGAAGGACCGAGCGGGTCGTAGGGGTCGTAAAGGAGCTCCCTTGCCCAGCCCCACAGATTCATCCCCAGGATGCCGTCCAGTCCTTCCACCAGATCGGCGACAAACACAGGCGCGTTGGTGAAGCGGAGTTCACCGTCTACCACCCCGTCGAAATCGGTGTCGATGGGCAAGGCCAGCCAATCGACGGTGAAGCCGGGGACCGTGATCGGGCTCCCCGCCGCACCCACGATGTCGATTGTGGTCTCCGGCGAATTCAAATCAAAACCGAGCGCCTGGGCAATCGCCGTACTGATCACACTGATGGAGGCCCCGGTGTCAAAGAGAAACACCGCGTTGCTCACGGTGGCCAGGGCTTCACCGAGAGAGACCTGCTCCTGAACGGGGTTGGGAGCGACAGTGACCTCGTTGCCAGGATTGGCGTAGTTTTCCGGCCCAAAGAGCGTCAAAGGAATTCGTACCGGATCGGTCGTCGTTCCCGGGATGCCGGCCAGGCGGGTGCCCGCCGCGACGAAGCTGAGGTCAGGCATGTACAGAACAATTCCCGAAAACAGGGATGCCCAGGTCGGATCGTCGGCAAAAAACGCCCCCAGGTCGAACTCGTAGCCCAGCATGTCCACCTTGGCAGCCGGGAGAGCAGAGCCTGGTGGGGGAATCGTCCCGAAATGCACGGGTGTGCCGGCAATATTGGGGAGTTGGGCACTGCCGGTGTCCGTTCCCACAAAGACCTGCACCCCGGGCACCGTGACGCCGCCGGTGAGATCATAGTTGAAATCCAAACCGAGACCGGCATCCCACGAGAACGACACCGCGTGCAGTCCGTCCGTCCAGAATGTCATCGGCATGGAAACGTCGCCCACGATGACGCCGTCGATGGCATCCGCGACGGCTCCGCTCGGCACCTTGATGGGCACGGGGGCGCCCATCAAGTCGAAGAAAGCGCGATCGGTTGCCGAGAGGGTTACGACACTCGCGCCGGTATCGTAAATCCCGAAGGCGAGGGCCCATTCTCCACCCCAGTTGTAGCCTTGGATGACCTCGATCTGATCGCCGAACAGATCAATGGCTGGATCGAGATCCACCTGCACGTCGCCGGCGCGAACGATTCCGCCGATAGCAAATCCTGCAATCAAAGCCGCCACAAGAGCGGAACGAAGAAATCGTGGTCGCATCGCAGCTCTCCCCTGTCGAGAGAAAAAGCCAGCCGCGTCGAACGCCGGACCGTTGGCACGGTCTGACAAGTTTTCCAGGCCGCCCCTATTTTAACGTCATGGCCAGGGCTTGCAACTGATTTCTTCAAAATTTTTTGACAAAACCGTAAAGACTCCCCGGCGTTGGACGAACCTCGGAGGGGCACGCTTGTCGTGCCCGGGAAGGGGATGGATGATCCAAGGTTGAATGACGGACCTGACAGGCAGGTCCCTCCGAGAAAAGCCGACCTGACGAGCAGGTCCCTCCGGAAGTTTTTCGGAGGGGCACGCTTGTCGTGCCCGGTGAAAGG
>NZ_JACIYL010000762.1 GCF_014359955.1 Thermogutta sp.
GTCGCCAAACACAAGATCTATTACGCGATTTCGTCGAGTTCCGCCGTGATGGGTGGTGGGGCCAGTCTTCCGCCGCAGCCTCGAACTCTCGTCTTTCAGGGACGCCTCAACCCACAGGAAGAGTCTGAGGTGGAACAGCAGCGCGTAGCCGCCATTCTTGAGTCGCTCCCGGGAGCTCTGGTGGTGCGGGCATCACCGAGCGCTCCCCCCGGCCACCTGGTCGCTTCCCTGTTCGACCAACTGGTTGTCCTGGAGGATCTCGGCGACTGCGGTCGGCCGTTCAATCTCACGCCCCTTCCCCTCGCCAAAGTGAACAGTGAGTTGGGCGACTGGCTTACGTTGCCCTACGGACGACCTTTCACGGTGGCCCTTCCGGGCCTTCATATGGCCACAGAATCGGCCTTGCGAAAAAACGACATTTCGCTGGGTGGGCAGGAAGTGTTTCTGGCCGCCGCAAGCTTCCAGGCGATGGGGTCGCAGACACTTCTTCTCGGGCGATGGAGGACCGGCGGGCACAGCCTCAATACGCTGTTGAAAGAATTTTTCCAGGAATGGCCGGAAAAGTCGGCCAGCGAGAGTCTCCAGAGGGCGATGCTCCTGGTAATGACGGAGCCGCTTGATGCCGGACAGGAACCCCGAGTGCAAGTCAAGCCCAACGATCCTCCGGCAAAGACGGCCCATCCGCTGTTCTGGGCGAATTTGCTTCTCATCGATGCAGGACATGGTTCGACCGCCGCAGAGGGGCCACCGGCCGGCAATAATCCGCCCGCTGCGGCCCAGGAAAACCAACCGGCCGAAGCGCCTGGCGGGCAAGCCCCACAACAGCAGGCCAATCCGCCCGCCGCCGACAAAGACCAGTGAATGGCCGTACTCCTCGGAGTAATCAGCGACGGCGAGCCGCCGCATTCACGGCATGATGAGCCAGGATACGCTCACCGGATCAGAGCAGATTGCCCATCGGATTGTCGTCGTTGTGGCCCCTCGGCAATATCCTGAGTTTTTGAGCGTCGGAGCGGTTCACTGGCCATTCCGCCAGCCGGGCTACGCCACCACGCCAACCGCGGGGAAGCTGGCGGGTGACCAGCAAGCGGAACGGCGGGCCCCGCGGATTTGCCGTTCGCTCCTCCGGCGGTGGACGGCCGTCAGCACACTGGGATAGCCGTCACTGGGCTTTTCTCACCATAATGATAAATGACAAGTCGAAAATTTGGTTCACTTGCACGCGCAAATTTTGCTACAATTTCCCAATCGCCTGTTCGTAGGGGAATATCATTTGCCTCCAGGAGTGTGAAGATGAAACCCTCACGTTTTTCCCAATCATTGCGACTTGCCCGATGCGTGGCCTTTTTTGTGTCAGCCGTTTTCCTGTGGAACTTTATTGGTGTTGGTGCGAGGAACGTCCTGGCGTTCGAGGAGTCCGTTGCGGGGAGTGAAGCCAGGAAGACAGAGGAAACGACCGGTCGGGAAGACCTCGATCGGGCGGTGGAACTGAAGCTTTCCGCGCGAACGTTGAATGATCTCGGCGAGGTTATCCGGCTGTGCGAACAGGCCCTTTCCAAAAAGCTGGATAAAGAAGATGAGGAGTTCGCGAAACAGCTTCTGGCGGCCACGCGGATCCAGCGAGGAATGATGATTGCCCAGGTCATCCTGGGGGGCATTCCCATCGATCGTAACTGGCCGGCGTTTCGGGCTCTGGCTCTGGAAGATCTGGAGAAAGGTCTGGCCGTCGATCCAACGCAGGCCGAGGCTTGGTTCACCGTGGCCAGGCTCCAGGCTCTCCCTGGGGGAGACGAGAAGAAGGCCATCGAGGCGTGTGGACGCGCCATTCAACTGGGGACGAACAATCCACGCTTGCTCGCCGATGCGTACATGCTCCGCGGACAGCTCACGCAGGGCACGCAGGAGTCCATCGCCGACCTGACCAAGGCCATCGAACTTTTGCCGGATGATCCTGAGCCGCTGCGTCTGCGGGCGCAAAGCTATCTGAAGGCAAACAAACCGGAAGAGGCCCTGGCGGATCTCAATAAGGCACTGGAAAAGGAGCCGGATTCAGTTTCCACACTGGAGGCCAAAATCGACACCCTGATCGAGCTGAAACGGT
>NZ_JACIYL010000763.1 GCF_014359955.1 Thermogutta sp.
TTCTTGAATTCCTCGGCGACATAGTCCACCAGGGCGCGGTCGAAGTCATCACCGCCCAGGTGCGTGTCACCGCTGGTGCTGATAACTCGGAACACGCCTTCGGCTACCTCCAGGATGGAGACGTCGAACGTCCCACCGCCCAGGTCGAAGACGACAATTTTTTCAGCCTCCTTCTTGTCAAGCCCGTAGGCCAGAGAGGCCGCCGTGGGCTCATTGATGATGCGCACGACCTCCAACCCGGCGATTTGGCCCGCATCCTTGGTGGCTTGTCGCTGCGCGTCATTGAAGTAGGCAGGAACGGTGATCACCGCTTTGTTGACGCGGTGACCTAAATACGCCTCCGCGGCGTCCTTGAGTTTCCGCAAGATCATTGCGGAAATTTCCGGAGGCGTGTAGAGCCGGTCCCCGACTTTCACTTTGACGTATTCGCCGGGCTCACCGACGATTTCATAGGGGACGATCGCCTCTTCCGCCTTCACTTCCTCACGGCGACGTCCCATGAAACGCTTGATGGAGTAGATCGTTCGCTTGGGGTTAGTGATCGCTTGCCGCTTGGCAGG
Organism: Thermogutta sp.; assembly: GCF_014359955.1. Lineage (GTDB taxonomy): Bacteria > Planctomycetota > Planctomycetia > Pirellulales > Thermoguttaceae > Thermogutta. Next base: position 561 of record NZ_JACIYL010000763.1, read on the forward strand.
TTCACCGACGAGAATTTCGCCACGCTCTGTGAAGGCCACCACACTTGGGGTTAGGCGATTCCCCTCCTGGTTGGGGATCACCTTGACCTCCTTACCTTCCATGACGGCCACCACCGAGTTGGTCGTCCCGAGGTCGATACCGATAATTTTTTCCTGTGCCATGTTATTTCTCCCTTTCTCTGGGACAAAACTGTGTATTTCCAGTGCGCCCCCTCCTCACCCGTACACGAACTTGAGATTGTGGTGGAACCCAAAGAGGAGGCACCGATGACGGTTCATGATCGTAGCTCTCAAGGATGGTTGACCACTGGAGAGCAGCTTTTCGCAAAGCCTGTGCCATTGGTATATTTAATGAAAGACACCATTCATAAGCCGCGAAATGAACGAAAGATATGATTGTGCGTCGGGCGTTGTCGCTCCTTTCCGACAGGCCGCGAGACGATCGACCTGCCATTTTGGCACCAGGCCAGTCGAAGAACGTTCCCCCGAATCCGGTTTGCAATCTTATTGTCCGACCGTAGATGAACGAAACCGGCTCGCAGCATCCGCAATCCAATCGCCACCACAGACCCTGGCTGTCATTCCCCGAGGGTGTCCCGGAGATTCTTTACGAAGCCCGAGAGGTCGTGGTCATCAATAAGCCGGCCGGGATACTCGTTCAGGGGCCGCCAGGGGTTCCCTCTTTGGTGGAATTAGTGCGCGATTTCCTTGCCACGCGCAGTCCGCCGGGCTCAGGGGTTTACCTGGGGGTCCCCCACCGGCTGGATCGGCCTGTCACCGGCGCTATCCTCTTTACACGGCACACGCGGGCAACCAGGAGGATCACGGAACAGTTTGAGTCCCGCTCCATTCGGAAACTGTATTGGGCGGTTGTGGAGGGGATGGTCTACCCACCGGAAGGGGAGTGGCGTGATCACATGCGGAAAATCCCCGACGTGCCTCAAGCGGAGATCGTTCCCGAGAATCATCCTGACGCACGATTGGCGGTACTCAGGTATCGGTTGCTTCAACAGTGGGATGGGCTCAGTTGGTTGGAAATCGAGCTGGAAACTGGCCGAATGCACCAGATTCGGGTTCAGGCGGCCTCCCGAGGTCATCCCGTGGTGGGGGATTGGCAGTACGGGGCGCGGCGACGCGTGGGACCGCAGCATCCGGATCCCCGGTTTTGCCCCATCGCACTGCACGCCCGGGAACTGCATTTCCTCCACCCGATGACGTTCGAACCGATCGACATCACAGCCCCGCTCCCCCGGTTTTGGGAGGAACTGTCCGACTCTTTCCGGCCGTGGCTTGGGAAACACCTCGGGGTTATCGACGGCCTGGGTGATCATCCGCTCGAACCACCTGAACGATTCCAGCAACTATAGACTGCCCGTTGTGAAGCTGCCAGCCAGAGAGTGAATCCTGCCAAAGCCGCACGCCCTCCGGTGAAATGTCCTCCTCCGGGGTCTCTCCGGTTAGGCGCTGTCTCTTGCTGAGCGGATCCGCCTGAATGGCCGGGCTGCACTACCCAGGAGCCGCGCGAAAAGATAGGAT
>NZ_JACIYL010000764.1 GCF_014359955.1 Thermogutta sp.
GTAGCCTCTCTTCGGGGAAGCTGTCAAGGGACGTTTTTGCGGCACGACGGCACGAGATATTTGGGGCGGGAGGTAGTTCAGGCAGAAGGTGTCGGGCAGGGCGAGTGGCAGACTCACAGGGAGCCGCCTGCGTTTTGCCCCAAATGGGATGATCTGATCGGATGGGTGAATGTGCGGGCTGATCAGTTGGCGAGCTGTTTGCGGATGAACTGGACCTGGGGTTGACCACCGAGTCCGCCGCCGGTGAGGCTTTCGGCAAGGTAGCGCACGCGTTCTCGGGAGTTGACCGGGGAGCGGAAGTTGTCGCCCTTTTGGAGAATGGGCCGGGGGTCCGGCATTTCCCCGAAGGCTTCGCTTCCGGCGAGCTGGCAGGGGAACCAGTAGCCTCGACCCTCGTCATCAACGAGGTAGAACTCTCCGTAGCAGTGACCGGGCACCCAGACTGTGCGGGCCGGGACGCCTGCGGCCCGACAGAGGGCGACGAACAGGGACGTCATATCCTCGCAGTCGCCGACGCCCTCTTTCAAGGCGTACACGGCACCTCTTAGCGGTGCCCCACTCTTATACTTAACGTGTTCCCGAACGAAGTTATAGATGGAACGGAGCTTTTCCCAGTCGGTGCTTCCCTGGGCGATGAGGGTTTTCGCCTGTTCCATGATTTTGGGGTCCCGGGATTCGATCTTGGGACTGGGACCGAGGAACACGCGGACATCGGCGGGCAGTTTGTCGGTGATCCGAAAGATCGTTGTGTCCGGTGGGGGGAGCTGGACATGGCGGCGGACCTCCACCGTCACGAGGGCGTGGGCTTCGCGTCCATTGGGGAGGCTGGGGATTTTCACCACCATTTGATCGACGAGATTGTCCACGGTGCGGTACTGGACGGTGACGCCTGGGGAGAAATCTTCCTCGACGATTTCCACCTGTTGTTCGGGCCAGTCGCGGGGAAGGGGGGCTGTTCCCACCATATTCCGACAGGCACCGGCCACCGCCTTGACGACGATGCCGGCCTGCCATTTGGACACGACGGCCTCACCCAGCCGCCAGCCCTTGCCCTGGTCTTCCTTGAACTGCGCCCAGAGTGGACGCGGCAAAATTGCGATGCTGAGCAAGATAAAAAAGCAGAAGCCCGCTGTGCGACTCATTGGCTGGTTTGTTATTCTGTCAAGCACTCTTCCGGTGACACTCGCCCTTTTAGTGGGGGCGAAAACTGCGGCCCTCCGCGGCAGTGATGCTCTCCATCTGCACCTGGAACGGTTCCGAAACCGACTGGTTGTGCCTGGTTTGGGCTCTTGTTCCTGGGATGGGGTTCATCATCCTGCTGGGCGGACGGTCGGCGGCCTGGTTGTGCGAAGGATCACCGGGCCTGTGCCACCACCCGCTGCTGGAGGTAGTCGGTCATGATCTGGAACACTTCTTCCAGGTAGTAATCGCGTTTGATGCCTTCCTCGCTGCCCTCGTCGAGGGCACGGAGGCGTTTCTCCTCTTCCTTGTCGGCATTGAGTTCCTTCACCTGGGCCATGAATTTCTCTTCCTGGAGCGGCACCGTTTTCTTTTGACGTTGCGCGAGGTAGCGTTCGATATCTTGCTTCACTTTCTGGAAGTCCGGGGAGTTGTTGACCCGTTCTTCGGACCGCTTCTTCAGGAAATCCACCACGGCGCTGTTGACATCCGGGTAGACCTGATATTTGGCCGGCTGGATGCGGTCAAATGGAAGGGCGTAATCGAGGTCCGACTCGGCGATGCCTTCCAGATGGTTGGTGAGTGAAGGGAGCTCGATGTCGGCCAGCACACCGCGGTTTTGAGTGCTGTCGCCGTCCGGTCGATAGAACTGCTGGATGGTCAGTTTGAGGGCTCCCAGCTTAGGGGCATTGGGCAGCCGGAAGAGTTCCTGCCCAAGATCAATAAGACTCTGCACAGTGCCCTTTCCATGGGTGCTGTGGTCACCGACGATGAGTCCGCGACGGTAGTCTTGAATTGCACCGGCGAGGATTTCGCTGGCGCTCGCGCTGAATTTGCTGATGAGGACGATGAGGGGCCCGCGCCAGGCGACGCTGGTGTCCTCGTCGTCGTAAACCATGACCCGACCTGCCGAAT
>NZ_JACIYL010000765.1 GCF_014359955.1 Thermogutta sp.
TTTTTGGAAAAGGTCGGGAGTCAACACCTGCGCCATCGCAGAAGCGATTTCCCGTTCGTTTGGCCAGAGGTCTCTCAAATACACCGGTTGACCTGCCGGGTCGAAGCCGATCGGCTCGTTGACGAGGTCGCGGGTAACCGATCCGGCCAGGGCAGCCGCCACAACGAGCGGTGGTGAAGCCAGATAATTCGCTTTGACGAGGGGATGGATTCGACCTTCAAAATTGCGGTTTCCGCTGAGGACGGCCGCGACCACAAGGTTGCCCCGTTTAATGGTCTCGGCGACGGCCTCTGGCAAGGGCCCGCTATTGCCAATACACGTCGTGCATCCGTATCCGACAAGGGCGAATCCGAGCTTTTCCAAATAGGGGAGAAGGCCCAGGCGTTCAAGGTAATCGGTGACCACGCGCGATCCCGGCGCGAGGCTCGTCTTCACGTAAGGGGGAACCGTGAGGCCTTTTTCACAGGCCTTTTTCGCCAGCAATCCGGCTGCAATCATCAACTTGGGATTGCTTGTGTTCGTGCAGCTTGTAATGGCGGCGATGACGACCGAGCCGTGGCCGAGGGTGACTTCTTTCCCATCCCAGCGAAAGCTCTCTTGACGCGTGACTGCCTCCGGCGCGAGTCCAAAACCCCGCTTGTCCGGGGGTGCTGTCAGGGCTTCCGCGAAGCTTTTTGCCAGTCTGGTGACGGGAACTCTGTCCTGGGGGCGCTTGGGGCCTGCTACCGAGCCCTCCACGGTGGACAGGTCGAGGCGAAGAACCTTTGTATAGCTGGGTACGGGATCACCCGGCTTGCGGAAAAGCCCCTGCTCTTTGCAGTACCTTTCAACCAGTTCGACAACTTCAGCGGGCCGACCGGTTTCCTTCAGATAGTGGAGCGTTTGATCATCAATGGGGAAAAAGCCCATGGTCGCCCCGTATTCGGGCGCCATGTTGGCCAGTACCGCCCGGTCATAGACGGGCATGCGAGCAACGGCCTCGCCGAAGAATTCGACGAATTTTCCGACAACTCCCTCTTTGCGCAGCAACTCGGTGACGGTGAGCACCAGATCCGTCGCGGTGACGCCTTCCCGCAAATCACCCACCAGTTCCAGGCCCACCACTTCTGGGGCAAGCATGTACATGGGCTGGCCGAGCATGGCGGCTTCAGCCTCAATTCCTCCCACTCCCCAGCCCAGCACACCAAGCCCGTTGATCATTGTGGTGTGGCTATCCGTCCCCACCAGGGTGTCCGGGTAAGCCAGTCCCTGATCATTGGTGACAACACACCGGGCAAGATATTCCAGATTGATCTGATGGATGATTCCGGCTGCCGGCGGGACGACACGGAGATTGGCGAGGCTCACCTGCCCCCAGCGGAGAAACTCGTACCGCTCTCGATTCCGCTCGAACTCCAGGCGAACGTTTTTCTGGAAGGATTCCCTGTCCCCAAAAAAGTCCACCTGGACAGAATGATCAATCACAAGATCGACCGGGATAAGGGGGTTGACGCGGGAAGGCTGGCCCCCCATCCGGTGAATCGCACTGCGCATAGCGGCCAGGTCCACCAGGGCCGGGACCCCGGTAAAATCCTGAAGGATGACCCGGGCAGGCTTGAACGGCACGTCGATGTCCGCACGGCCTTTGGAATCGGCCCATCGGGCGAGCCGCTTGACATCGTCTTCCGTAATGGAAAACCCGTCGCATTGCCGCAGGACGGATTCCAGCAAAATGCGGATGGAATAGGGAAGCTCCGTCATCCGCGTTAGTCCCAGGTCTTCAAGCCGGGCAAGGCGAAAGAATTTCCACGCACCCGCGGAAGTACGCAGTTCGCCCAGAGCCTGGAACGGATCGTCCGCAATTCTCACCGTCACGGTATCATTTCCCTCGCATTCGTCTCAACCTGGTCAACGTTGCCTCGACCGGAACATGCTATCCTATCTCTTCGCGTGGCTCCTGGGTAGTGCAGCCCGGCCATTGCCGCGGATCTGCTCAGAAGAAGATACAGCGCCTAACCGGAGCCAAACCGAAAGACCCGGGCGGAGGACATTTCACCGGAGGGCGTGCGGCTTGGCAGGATTCACTCTCTGGGAGCTTCGCAACGGGCAGTCTAT
>NZ_JACIYL010000766.1 GCF_014359955.1 Thermogutta sp.
CGAAAAACAGGTGTGCCAGGTCAAAGATCTTCGAGCAGGCGTCCAGAAGGAAGTCCCGCTCGAACTGACAGCCCTCGTGGAAGCGATCAACGACATCCTCGCCCGATGATCGATCATCGGCGGGCAGTGGCAACCAGCGTGGAGCCAGAGACGGTGGGCGTTTCTGCGGGGACCGGTGCCAGCACCGTTTGAGGAGCAGGGAAGGGCTGGCTTTCCGCGAGACCGAATAACTCCTGGACCGGTCTGGCGACCGCCCGAAAATCCCGGGCGGAGACCGCTACCGTCTGCCACTGGGGTGAGATAACCCGGCACAGCCGACGGTATTCGGCCAGCTCCACGCCCAGAAATGCGTAACGCTCCCCACGGAAGGACACGACGAGCGGCTCTGCAACCGGCAATCTCCCCGCCACAATGTGAAAGGCGAACACAAAAAGGCCGCGAAATCCCTCTCCAAACAGGGATTCCCACTCAGCCAGACTCTCCAGATCATCCCGGGTGGACCAGTTCTTCCAGTACTGGAGGTGCTCCTCACCCGAGGGAAAGCGGCGTCCTTTGACATCGACGAGCCAGGTTGTTCGGCCGCGGGGGGCCACCAGGAAATCGAGGCTTTTCAGGGAACGGCCGTCGGCCATAAGGGCCCGCCGGGCCTCGTCCACCGCGATGTAGGGAACCCCCGCTTCGCGGAGGAAGGCCTCAAAGGCCGCCTCGTAGTGATTCCCGCGCTTCGCCACGCGCCGCTTCCTTTTTGCGAGAATTTCCCTTCTCCCCCAAAAGCATATCCCCCTTTCGCCGAGCTTTCAACCGCGATTGAGGAAATTCCTGTGATGGCCAGCACTGTGTGATGTTAAATTCGTGTCAATTGAAGTGAGAAACAGTACTTATTATGCATTGCCGCGACGGCTGGGCTGCCGTGTTGCTTCTCGGCGGCAGGAAAAAGACTGAAGAGCGGGGCCAAGCCTTCCGATACGCTCTATGTGGACGAAACCAATTTTGTCGGCTGTCCGGTTCATTTCGCCTTTGCACCGAACTACCGGGCCACTACGCCGGGCAAGGAAAGCACGGACCTGTACGGATACGGAGTGTGAGCAATGAGACACTGGTGCGTCTTTTTAGGATGCGCGATCGCGGCACTTCTGAGTGGTTCTGTCTGGGCAGGCGAGACGGCCTCAGCACAGGCACCCCGCGTCATTGACGTGGCCCTCCAGGACGGAGGAATTTTGCTGGGCCAGGTGGTGACACCCGAGGGTCGGCCCGTTCCCCAAACCACAGTGGCTGTGGAAAACGGACAGCAGCTTCTGGGGGTGGTGAAAACGGACGAGAACGGCCGCTTCGCCATCAAGGGCCTTTCCGGTGGTGTCTACCGGTTGTCGGCGGCGAACGGGACGGGCACCTACCGCCTGTGGAGCCCGCGCACTGCCCCGCCGGGTGCCCAGCAGGCCACGCTGCTTGTGGCGGGTCAGGACATTAACCGCGGTCAGGCCCTTTCCCGGATTGGCCAGTGGATGAGAAATCCCTGGATCGTCGGCGGTGCCATCGCCACAGCGATTGCTGTCCCTGTCGCCGTCGCCGAGCACGAGGAAGAGCCGTCCAGCCCGTGATTGCGGTAGTCTGCAAGAACTGAGGCTGCCGCGTCAGCATCCGCAGCAGGAGAGTTCAACCGGGCGTTTCCCCCAGTCATTGTCCGGTCTGACATGCCGACACCTCCCGATCCTACGGACTCACCGGCCTTGTCGCAGCCCGGCAAGGCCGGTGGTCGTTTGATGACGGTTCCGCGGGTCCGCGGAGCGTGCTCCGAAAACCTTGCAGCAGGACGTCTCTGGCGCATCCTTCGCTCACCGCCGCGTCATCCGGTTCCCTCCCCGGGGCCTGCGTCCGCCGGGCCCGGCTCATGTTCCGGATAACAGGCCATTCATGAAGGCCCTTCCCACACTTTGTGCCTGTGGCTCCTGTCCTTCTGACAAAGGCGGGGATGACTCAGCTTCGGCCGGGACTGGTTTTGCCCACGCTCCCGGCATACAATGGCGCGACTTGTTCCGTAAAAGAGATCTGACTTGCGGGGCGGTCCAGGCGAACGCGAGTTGTGCGAGATTTATT
>NZ_JACIYL010000767.1 GCF_014359955.1 Thermogutta sp.
CGGGCAACCTGTAGCCTTCAGCTCACGGCGACGCTCCTCACCCGGCCAGCCAGCCTCCAGGGCGGCGGGGTCGATGTCCAAAACCGAGAAGCCTTCTCCGGTTGCTATGCCCCAATTGCACCCTGGAAAATCTGCCAGCCACTGGCGGACAGTCGCCTCGTCAGCCGTGGCCTGGTCGGGCCAGTTCTGAAGGAGCGGCACCTTAGCGCCCGCCTTCAGCGGATGCAAGCGGTAGCCGTAAGCGAGATAGGCTCCCAGAAGTTGGTGCATGAGGTTCCTCTTATTGCGGCTGATCGGGAAGAGAGTTGTCACCTTCCCCTGCGGAGTCCCCGCGACCCGATTGGCTGGCCAGCTCTTGCTCAATCCACTTTTCCACCGCGTGACGTGGAAATCGAAGACAGCGGCCGATTCGCAGCGACGGAAGTTTTCCCGCTTTGGCCCAGGTCCAGGCCGTCCGCTGGCTGACACGAAGCAGTCGGGCCACCTCGGGCAGTGTCAAAAGGAGCGAGTTCTGATGAGGACAGTGGTGTTTCATCTTTTTCCTCCAATTGGAACAACAGGATACGTACCGAAAACTTTCTGTTACGCGTTTCCAGTATAAGGGGCGCCTGTTGCAAAATGCCGCCACTTGCGGCAAGGGGATGAGGCTTACGGAATTCGCTTCGGGGATTTGGAACGCATTATAAACCCCAGGGGTTAGAAACTTGGAACACTTTTACAGCGATTCGTGCTTTTGGTTGCGTTGTCAGTTTCTGAGGGCGGACGAGATTTGCCAAGGATGCAACGAAATTCCGCTGTATGTGACGATGCTTCAAGAAGTTATGGTATTTATGTTTTTTGTTCCCGTCGCGCCGGGCATGACTTGCCGCGCGATAGGCAATGCCATCAATGGCCGTCCGTGGAGGGTGATCGACAAGGACTTTGCGTGAGCTGATGCACGCTTCCAAACCCTACGGACGGTAATCTATTCGGCAATCGCGGGGAATGAGCCGGCAGGCCAGCGCGGAGGGGCATCTCAGGACTGTCAACGAATTTCCAGACTAACCGGCCGAGCGCCGTAAAAGAAACTTTTTTAGCCTCAACTCCGTTCAGCATTGGCTGAAAGAATTCCAATCCCCCGGATGGAATTGAGGCACACTCCTTCGAGGGGCTTGACAACACACACACACACATTTAAGCTCGCTGACGAATTTCTGGCACTAACGGGCGCTTTTCTCAAATTGGAGCGGGGTTCAATGGTTAATGGGCAAAAAGGGACGGGGTTGAGGGCAGAACGGGGCTGCGACAACGGCGCAGCAACGAGTCCATGGGCCGTGGCCGAAAAGCGGGTCGACCTGACCTACGACGCCGCCGGACAGCTCGTCTCCCTCACCCGTTACGCCGACCTGGCTGGCACACAGCTTGTCGCCCAGTCCGACTACACCTACGACCAGGCCGGGCGACTGCGGGGCCTCAGCCACTTCCGCGGCCAAACCACCTTTGTGGAATACACCTGGAACTTCGATGCCGCCAATCGCATGACGCAGTACATCAACTCGGTGGACGGCACGGCCGACTACACCAGCGACGCCACGGGCCAGCTCACCGCCGCCGACTACGACTACCAGAGCGACGAGAGCTACCAGTACGACGCCAACGGCAACCGCGTTACCGCCAATGGTAGCACTTACACCACCGGCACCAACAATCGGCTCCTCTCCGACGGCACCTACCGCTATCTCTACGATGCCGAGGGGAACCGCACGCACCGGTTCATCGACGCCAACGCCAATGGGCAGCTCGACGCGGGCGACACGGATATCACCCAATACACCTGGGACCACCGCAACCGGCTCACCAAGGTGGAGCACCGATCCAGCTACGCCGCGGCGGTCGATCATGTGGTCGAGTACGCCTACGACTATGCCAACCGCTGGGTCTACAAGCGGCTGGATGACGACGGCGACGGCCATGCCGAGCATACGGCCGGCTCACCAGCGTGAGGAAGCTCAAGCAGGTGCTTCCGGTGGAAGAATACTTGAAGAAGCAGAAAAGGTTTGCCCACTTGTTTGAGGACGAGAATGCGGAAATGATCAAGGCCATCCAG
>NZ_JACIYL010000768.1 GCF_014359955.1 Thermogutta sp.
AAAAAGGAAAGACGTGAAACAGAAAGAATTTCTCACCCCATTTCAGGAAAACCGCCCGCTCGTTGATCAGGGACAGACGCACCGGTTCGAGAATGCGGCTGTATCTGACCCCTGACGGGCAGGCAGTCTCACATGCGCGACAATCCAGGCACAGCTCGATGTGTTGGACAGTCTTCCGATCAATCGGAAGCTGTTTTTGCAGAATCGCGTGCATCAGGTAAATACGGCCCCGAGGACTGTCCGCCTCCTGACGTAACTCCACAAATGTGGGACACCCCGAGGTGCACAGCCCACAATGGACACATCGGTGAATCTCCTCCATCGAATGTTCGTGCACTTGCACCGCCATTTTTTAAGCCGATTCTTTTTCTATTGCTATGCGAATATATATCGACCCGGATTGAGAATATGGGCCGGATCGCAAATGTCTTTCCACCGCTGGGCGTACACATGTCGTGGATGTGGTGATCCCCACACGACCGACGAGGGCCAATCGACCCCATCCGGCGTCCGGAGAATAACCACACGCGCCCCTTTCTCCTCCAATTTGTTTCTCAACGCCTGGACCTTCTCGACGGTAAACTCATCGGCAGCGTCAACGAGGAGAACCTGTCCACTGAAAAGGTAACCCCACCAGCGTGCACCAGTAAAAACCTCTTGAATGTGTGCCGTTATCATGGGCATTTGTGCCGGGAGCCCACCTATCTCGCAAACCGCGTGGCCGCCTGCCACCACCTCACTCTCAAGTGCCTGGTCGCTGACAGCGGAAGCGGCAAGAACCTTCCAGCCCTGCTGGCCTGCCAAAGAGGTCAGGGCGTCTTTTGCCAGGTCCACCTCCAAGCGATCACCTTCCAGCAGAAAAGTCGCCCCAACCCAACGCCGTCCCAATTCTTCCGCAAGGTGTAAATCAGGCTCTGTTAAACAGCTTTGATCAAAGATCATTACATCGGACAGACAGGGTAGGGGCAGGGCAGCGAGCGGCTGAAGAAACGCGTCACAAAAAGTGGCACGCCTCATTCCCACTGTCAAAAATTCGGAGACCTCCGGTTGGGGCCGGGTCATGAGCGTGGCCCGCGTGATGACCGCCAAACTCCCCCAGCTTCCGAGAAACAAACGCAAGAGTCGATAGCCGGCAGCATTCTTGACAACAGAACCGCCCAGGACCAGATGTTTTCCTTCACCAGTGATCACTTCAAGGCCCAGAACGGCCTCCGCCAGTCGGCCCCACCGCCAATCGCGAAAACGAGGAAATGGGCAGGCCAGAAGCCCGCCCAATTGGAGATCGCCTGGCAATCCACTCAACCCGGGAATCCATTGCCCGGCGGCGGACAGTGTCGCTTCGAGCTGCGCAACGGTGATTCCTGCCTCTGCGGTCAATGTCAACTCGGTGGGCTGGTAGTCGATGATTCTGTTCATGGGAGCGCACGAAATGGCCAACCCACTCTTTTCAGGACGGCTTCCCCACCGGGCCCGGAAGCCACTTCCCACCGTGTAAACTGCTTTGCCACGGCGTGCCGCATCCCGCACTACCTGACTCACTTCCTGGGATGTGGCAACCTCCTGCGCAGCTTCGATCGGCAGCCAGTTGTGGAAAAAACTCTCGGATGTCGAAATCATGCGTTCTTCTCACCCTTGACAACGGCGGCCTTCTCCTGACCGTTCGGCGGGATCACTTTACCCGGTGAGAGAATGGCATCCGAATCAAAAACTCGCTTCAGCGCTCGCATCGCCTCCAATACTTCCGGCGGATACAGTCGCTCCATGAAGTCGCGTTTCTCCAATCCCACGCCGTGTTCGGCGGTGATGCTCCCGCCCAGATGAATGCAGGCAGCAAGGATTTCGTGACTCGCGGACACCGTTCGTTTCACTTCATCTGGATTTTTCGGATCGTAAAGAAAAATGGGGTGAATATTACCGTCTCCGGCATGAGCCACGTTGACCACGCGAACATTCCAGCGACGTGCGATCTCCTTGACACGGGTGGCGACCTCAGGCAACTTGGTCCGCGGGACAACCCCATCCTGGATAAAGTACGCGGGGCTGAGCCGTCCCACCGCGCCCACGGCCGATTTACGACACTG
>NZ_JACIYL010000769.1 GCF_014359955.1 Thermogutta sp.
TGGACAGACCGTTGTGGAAATCTCAGATTTTCCTCTCATCTGTGGCCAGCGTTACCGGGTGTATCTCAAACAAACAGGCTGGCTCAAAATGAACTGGCTGGAGATGCTCATTGTCTGTGAAGAAGAAGCCACTTTTCAGCATGGCACTAACACCCGACGCGAAACGCGACGGATCTGGCAGAAGACGCTTGTTCGCCACGAGAAGTTCGACATTCTCCACAGCGTCCCCTTCGAAATCGAAAAAGAAATCGAAATTCCCTCAGGAATGATGCATTCGTTCCGTTCCCCGCACAACGAAGTCCGATGGCGTCTCTGCGTCCGAGGAAGTGCTCAGGACTGGCCCGTTTTCGAGCGCATTTTCCCGCTCGTCGTTCTGCCGGAGCCTGCGAAGAAGTCCGACACAGCATCCTGGTCCAGACGGCCCGTCCAGACGACGACTGCGGGAGGCGAAACCTCCCCCGAGGGAACAGGACACGAGAACGCGGGAACGGGTTAAAAGGAGACACCGGAAAATCGTCGTCGTGCGAAGGCATGTCCATAGATTCACTTGAGGCGTCAACTCCCAGGGAGTTCTGCCCTCCGGCGGAAAGCGATGGAACCGCGGGTTGTTATCCACCTCGACCACCGAAAAACCGTGTATGACCCCGGAGAGATTCTGTCCGGCAAGGTCATCATCACCCCTGCCGACTGCGTGGACACGATCAAGGCGATTGAACTTTCGGTCCTCTGGTACACCGATGGCAAGGGCGATCAGGATCTCCATGTCCACCATTTCAGGCGATGGGAGCAGGAGGGGGACTCACCGGTGTCGATCTCATCTCCTTTATCCTTTCAAACGATCCTTCCGCAGACACCGCTCAGCTACGACGGACTGATCATCCGTATTCGGTGGTGTGTGCGGGTACGGGTATTTCCGGTAAAGGGTCGGGAAATCGTGGAAGAGATCACTTTTCGGTTGGGGCACGTCGCACCAGCGAGAGTAAGAATCCAGTGACCAACATTTCCGGAAAAGTCGAAAATCCGTTCTCCGCGCGATTCGTTCGGCCGGGCGCGATTCCCTACATCTTTCCCCCCGGTTGCTCGGCCGAGTCGCTCTTCGAGACTTTCGAGCGACTGCAAAGAATGGGGGCCGTGGTCGGGCCACACGGTGTTGGAAAGTCGGCCCTCATCACGGCCCTGGCGGATTGGATGGAGCAGCATGAGATTCCCTGTTTGCGACTCGAACTCCATGATGGCCAGCGTACCCTGAGCCAGGAAACCTGGGCCTTACTGGAAGACCGCTCCGAGATTGTGATCACGGTGGATGGCTACGAGCAACTCAGCACCTGGACGCGATATCAGCTACGCCGTCTCAGCCGGAAGCGTCGTCTGGGACTGATCGGAACAGCCCATTCCGACGTGGAACTTCCCCTTCTTTACGCTCCGGAACCGAACGAAGATCTCGCCTGGAAGATCGTCCAGCTTCTCCTGGAACGCGGTGAACCGCTCATCAGCCGGGAGGACGTCCATGAATCCTTTGCCCGGCACCAGGGCAACCTCCGCGAAATGCTGTTCGACCTCTACGACCTCTACGAACTCCGGCGATCACAATTGTCTCCGCCCTCCTCTGAACCATAAAAGCAATCCAGGCGGACCTGAACGCAATCCGCCCGACAAAAACGCGTCGCAGAAACAACTCAGCCCCTGTGGCCAGAGTCCCGCTTCACAGTTGGGGCGGAAGTGTCTATCTTTACCACAGTCGCCCCCTAAGCAAGGACCTCGAACTTGATTCCCACGCGTTTGAGCGCGTAGCCGGTCTCGCGGATATAGTCGCCATAAATGGTCATCCAGTGGAAGCCGGGCATGCGGTCAGCGAGCACCTTATCATCGCATGCGTACCGGACATCAATCTGGGAACGGCAGATAGGAAGGAAGGGATGCGCCACGATTTCCCCGCGCAGCCCCACCCAACGCTGCGATTTGAAGTCCGGCAATACATTCGTGACAATCTGGCCGTTGCGCATTTCGACTTTGGGGGCGGCACCGTAGTCGGACTCAAAATGGGTCAGAATGCGTGCCGGCTCCCGCT
>NZ_JACIYL010000077.1:0-1966 GCF_014359955.1 Thermogutta sp.
ACCTGGTGGCAGCCAATCATTTGAATGGACACGTCGTATTTCTCGGCACTGTGTCCGACATGGCCGTGTTTTATCGGGCGTGTGATGTGGTCTGCATTCCCAGTCGCTCGGAATCTTTCGGCCGAACGGCGATCGAAGCCATGGCCGTCGGAACGCCGGTGGTGGCCACACGGGTCGGCGGTCTGGGGGAGATAATCAATGACGGTGAGACGGGATTGCTGGTGGAGTATGGAGTCATCGAAGGGTTTAGACAACAACTAAACTGCGTTTTACTTGACGGCCAATTTCGATTGAAATTGGCGGGTGCAGCCAAAGATGAATGTGGATTAAAATACAGTCGTGCCCGTTACGTTGATAGCGTTGGTCTTATTGCCAAATCGACACTAACATCATGTAAGCAGTGGCGCGGAGAGGCTTGTGCTCTCAGAGCAAGTTAGAGTAATTATCGTCGCTCACAATTCGGGAAGATGGCTTGGTAGCTGTCTCAAGTCCCTCGATACAGTTCATGGCACGGCATCGGTCCTTCTAATCGACAATGGCGAGAATGAGGGAATTACCGAAACTACGGGCACCTATCGAGACCTCCTCACCTTGAAAACACGACATCCCCTACCATTTTCCGAAGCCAACAATTTCGCGCTCGTCAACGGCGGTCTGGACGGCGAATACGTTTGCTTTTTAAACCAGGACACCATCTCGCGCGAAGATTGGCTGTCCGCCTGTATGGCAGTCATGAAGAACGACGAGCAGATTGGAGCTGTCATTCCTCTTATCGAAAATTACGATGGCACAGCCTGGGACGAAGCATTTCTGACATGTTCGCGAGCCGCCCCCGAGCTGTACGATCGAGTATCACAAGGGGTGAACGCCCGTTTCGACGATCTGCCTGATTTCATCGAAGTGCCGGAGATCACGGCGGCAGCCATGGTGGTGAGAACCGAGGCACTGCTGAAAGCGGGGCCATTCGATCCCATTTACGGCAGTTATTACGAAGACTATGACCTTTGCCGACGCATCGCGTCGGCGGGATACAGGGTAGGGATTTGTACACGGGGTCGGGTGGGACATTTCGGCGGGTCGGCAACCACAGACCGTCGGGCTGCTCTCCGCCGAGCCCGATGGATCGCTCGAAATCGTGTCATCTACGCAGCCCGGTGGAAATGGAAAAGCCGTATCGGCGGATTTCTGAAATATATCAGCTGGGAAATGCCTCGGAATGCGGCACGGGCGGCCTTGGGACGATCTTCGATCCCGTTTCGAGCGTTCCTTCGTGGCCATCTAGACCTTGTCTCTATTCTGCCCCGGCTCCTTTCGGCACATCGTGACAAGCTGGCTTGGAGCTGCTATTTGCGAGATATTGGCTGGCTCGCGGTGGTCGAACAGCGTTCCGTGCAGACATCCCAAACGAGCAGTGCGACACGATAGCCGTGCGAATCCTTCACCTAAATGAACATCTCAACTGGACCGGGGGAGTCGAAACCTATCTCCTCCACTTAATTCCGGCGCTCGAGTCGCATGGGCTCGAACAGTACTACGCCTTTGCCAAGGGCAATTCGTCTCTTCTCCCTAACTCGTTTGAGGTACCGGAGCTCGGCCAATTTGACAAGCGTGCCGAACAATTGGGATACGATCGGGTGCGGTCCATTCTGGCCCAGATAAACCCGGATGTGATTCACGTTCATCGCGTGTATAATCTGGGAGCGTTGCGAGCATGCCTGGATGCGCGTCCCACTGTCGTCACCTGTCACGACTATTTATATCTATGCCCAGCGGCAAGCTTCTTTCATCGACGGACAAAAACGATTTGCCACAGACAAGCCGGCCCCGCATGCTTCGCAGTGACACTTGTTAAGCATTGTTTGACTCCAAAACCCCGGTACGCGCTGGCCTACTATCGACGAGTCAAAACGTTCCTTCAATGGCGGGAACGCTTTGCGAAGATCATATGCCCGAGTGAATCAGTACG
>NZ_JACIYL010000077.1:1976-9984 GCF_014359955.1 Thermogutta sp.
GGAAAAAGCGCAAACCCTTCCGTATTTCTGTCCCATCAAACCGTTGGACGAGCCGCGGCCGATGCCCCCTAAGCCGACAATCCTTTTCATGGGACGAATTCGCCCGATTAAAGGATTCGATATATTCATCGACGCACTGGCCAGAGTTCCCGAAGCGCGGGGAATTTTAGTCGGTGATATAACTGACAATACGCAACAATTAATAAATAATCTTTCCAAACGGTTTGGTTGCCCGGCGAGATTGGAAGTCCATCCCTGGGCATCCCGTGAACAAATCTCGGAATTTTTCAAATCCGCGACCCTTTTCGTCTTTCCATCTATTTGGCCTGAAACCCTCGGCATCGTTGGTCTGGAAGCTATGGCCCACGGTGTGCCCGTGGTGGCCAGCGACGTCGGCGGGGTCAGGCAATGGCTGCAAGATGGTGTCAATGGAGCGCTGGTTCCGCCTCGCGATGCGAAGGCTCTGGCGGAGGCAATCAGGCGACTTCTTAACTCGCCCAATACGCTCCACTCCATGGGTCAAAACGCCATTCGAACGATCAAGGAGGGCTTTCTGCTGGAACAGCACGTCACAAAACTGCTCAACCTTTACGAGCAAGCTGCGAGTAGGGGTAAATCAGCGGCAATCATCGGTAAATGATGTCGGAAAACACACTGCCTGTCCGCGTGCTCCATTATTTTGCATTTCCTGGGGGTGGGATTGGACGCTATGTTCACGAGTTGCTCACCCGCCTGCGAGACCAGCCCGGGGTGGAGGTGGAACTCGCGTGTATTCCCAGTTACCACTATCTCCAGCAGGCAACCTATCCTACCTGGCCCGGCCTTCGGGACATAACGCATCCTGTAGCGTTCAGGCGGCGAATGCGCTTTGCAATCAATCTGCTCGTAAATCCCGTCCGGGCAATAAAAAGGGCGCAACTGACGGGGGCCCAAATTCTCCATCTCTCCACCATTCCCCACGTAACCTTTGCCCTGTGGTCTCGAAAACTGAAAAAAGCCGGACTTCGACTTGTGGCCACTGCCCACGACGTGCGCCGCTCCCAGGGGTTAATCTGTTATCCTTACGAGATCGAACAACTCAAACGACTTTATCGAGCGTGCGATGCACTCTTCGTCCACAGTGAGTATCAGAAGAAAGACCTAATCGACTTTGCGGGCGTTTCTGAAGATAAAATTCATATTGTGCCTCACGGTCCATCATACCACGGACCACCCCAGGGCGACAAAATGACGCTTCGCAAGCGATACGGAGTACCACTGGACAAACAGGTAGCGTTGTTTTTTGGTGATATTCGCCCGGATAAAAACCTGGATCTTTTCCTTCAGGCCATGGTGCCCTATAAGGATCGCCTATTCCTGGTGGTAGCGGGACAGGCCAAGAATCGCGACGGCACGGGAATTTCCGAGTACATCGCGCGGGCCGAGAATCTTGGCCTGTCTGGGAATATCTTGTGGCGCTGCGAGTACATCCCAGACAATGAAGTGCCAAACTTCTTTGAACTATGCGATTGGGTGGCGATGCCCTATAGCAGCCGGTTTACCTCACAAAGCGGTGTGCTCAATGTTGCAATGGCTCATCGTCGGCCGGTACTGGTGAGCACCACACCGACAATCGCCGAAACCTTGAAAAACTTTCCAGTAGGAGTCATGGTTTCTCCGGACAGTCTTGAGGAGCTTCGGCGAGCAATTGTCACGTTCTTGAATACCGATCAGAGCTGCTTCAAGGAGTCTATCGAGTCCTACCTGAAGACGTATTCGTGGGAGAAAAACGCGAGCACCACCGCGCTGGTGTATGAAGAATTGCGGAGAGCATGTGTGCAATGAACCTGCTTGGACAAAGTGAGAGCTGCGAGGGGCTTTGCCAGGAGCGAGTTCCTCGGGTTACAGTTGTTCAGATCGGTTCTCGTCGGAACTATGCCGTGCCCATCGCACTCGCTCAAGCTGGAGCACTTGAGCGACTATTTACAGACTGGTATGCCGGCAAAGACCTTTTTACCCGGCTCGCCACGTGGGCATCCCGCCGTGTCCCGTCAAAGGTTCTTGCCAGGGCGGCCGCGCGGACAGTTCCCGAAATTCCGGTCGAAAAAGTGGTACACTTCCCTGGATTCGCAGTGGCCTACAAATGGAAGAAGTATTGGGCGGCGCGACGGAGGGAATCGCCAAGAGCCTATATTTGGGGTGGTCAGCGCTTTGGTAAAGCCGTCCGAGACTATGGGATTCCCCCTTGCGACGCCGTTTTCTGTTTTTCATCCGCAGCCAAGGAGATATTTGAGAGTCCGGTAGCAAGCAACACCGTACGCATCCTGGACCAAGGGATCCCACCACTGGCTTATGACGACCGGTTGGTCCGGGAACAGGAGGCAGCTTATCCCGAATGGGCCGAACCAAGGCCAGCCCAAGTCGGTGTGGAAGAGTACACCGAACGTCAGAGACAAGAGTGGGCAAGCTCGGACATCATCCTCTGCCCTTCAAGGTTTTGCTGGCAGGCCCTGGCCGCCGAGAAGGCTCCTCTAGAGAAAGTTAGAATTCTGCCCTTCGGAATCACTTCCAGATTCTTCACAGGCCATCTGCCCCGAGAGCGAAACCGCCATTTCACAATCCTTTTTGCGGCGAATTCGCCTGTGCGAAAAGGCTTGCCCGACTTGGTGCGAGCGATAGAGCTATTAAACAGCCGTACTATTCGCGTCATTGTCGCCGGTGATATATCCAGCCTTAGGACCGAAGCAGTGTCACGAACCAGACGTGTCGCAGAGGTGTTGGGTTGCGTAACCCGTCCAAAAATGGTCGACCTTTATCGGCAAGCGGACCTATTCGTATTCCCGACTGTTTCCGACATATTTCCAGCCGTTATCTTGGAGGCGATGGCGGCGGGCATTCCCGTGATTACCACCCCCAATTGCGGCTCGGGCGAGATCATCAGAGAGGGAGTAGACGGTTTTATTGTTCCTATTCGTTCGCCAGAAAAACTGGCAGAAAAGATAGAATATTTAGTGACACATCGCGATATATGCGTTGATATGGGACGCAACGCTTATGAGCGTGCTAAAGAGTACACCATTAATCACTACCGAGAACGGCTACTCTCTTTACTCCGCGAAGAACTTCACCGTCGGCACCAAATATGAAGCACTTGCGCTATTGTGAGCATGCTTTTCTATCATGATGAATGACTTTGACCATGCAGCATTGACATATAAACAGACCCTCCCGCCGGGAAGCGGGGCTTTTTCGTATCGCCGGCTTCTCAAAGATCCCCTCGCGATATGTGTTGTGATTTGCGTTTTGGGACTCTTCTTCGGCGGGATCAGCGATATTCAGTGGCTATTCTACCCATACCGGTGGTGGTTCATAGCGGGACTGGCAACCTCCTTACTCGTAATGATTTTTCGTGTTACGTGGATTCCCTACCGCCTGGAACACCGCTGGCTTTTTGCATTCATGTTTGTCAGCATTCTGAGTTGCCTGGTTTCCCCCATGCCGGAATACAGTTTCGCACGATTGTTTACATTTGTTCTAATGTTTATTGCGGTTTTCATCGGCCTTTGGGTCTGGCTTCAGGTGCCGGGAAATCTGCAAAGTTTCGTCTTCCTCCTCGTTGCCACAGCCACGATAGGCGCTCTTTGGAGCGGTTTCTACATTCTCCAGCTTTCATCGCTCATCCCTGAAACACGATTTACTGGAGCCTTTGGTAAGGCCACTGGCACGGGCAGCTTCTGTGCAGCCTCACTTCCCATCATTTTATGGAAGGTGAGATACGCTCAGGGGAAACAAAAGGCCTTTTTCTTGTTAATCTTGGGGATTCTTTTGTATACCCTGATCTTCTCAGGGGCGAGGGCAGCGATCATTGGCGGATTGTCGGCCACCATGGTATGGCTGTGGAAGCACTGGACACGCTTTCGGCCAGGCCTGGTTGCTTTAATGGTCATTGTCCTCGGTTTGTTTATGACAGGGATTCTTTCTCTGGAAATGTTCCCGGGATACATTGTTCGCACGGAATCGCTTCCAACATTCACCGGGCGAATCCCCCGGTGGAAAGTCGGACTGTCGCTGTTTTCGCAAAGTCCGATCATCGGCCATGGATACGGTACGACCCGCTATATTCGACTTTTCGAAGATGGGGATAAATTACGGGGAGTCATCGTGCCAGGCCAAGTGACTTTTCTGGACTTGATCCCGGGCGTCGGCAAAGCCCGCCTTGGTAGGATGACCCTACACAGCGATCACGTCGAACGGCTCGTCGAGGGCGGAATTCTGGGATACATTCCCTTTGCTGTGTTTTGGTTTCTAATTATGCGTCGTTTTATACAAGTTTTATGGCGGCCTATGAATGTAAGTAATTCCCTTGCCCTGGCTCTCGGGCTCAATGTGTGCTATCTCTTTTTGGATTCGTTCATGCATGGGGCACTATTCGCCATCAATTCGCCAGGGACTCTCCTATCCTGGGCGGCCATCATCGTTTTTATGGCAGCAAGCGAACGAATCTTGCAAAATCCCGCGAATACGGTTAATGTTGCGTATCCTCCACATCATCCACAGCATCGATCCCCGCTCCGGTGGTCCTAGTCACGCGCTGAGGGGTCTGGCCCAGGAGCAGCTCCGGCGTGGCCATCAGGTGAGTATTCTCACCACGAACGCCCAGTCCGCAGAACCTTGGATGTCGGATGCCCTATTTCGCGAGCGAATGAACAATGATCCTGCGTTTTCAGGGGCTGAGCTGTTCATTGCCCGGGGATACGGTCGCACACGCCCCTTTGCTCGATTTACCTGGACGCCGCAGGCCTACCGCTGGCTTCGGCACCGGTTGGCAAATCCGGATTCTCGGCCGGATATTGTGCACATCCACGGGGTATTCAGCCACCTGACAACTTTTGCCCCGCGGCTGGCCCGCCGGTTTGGAGTTCCCTATATCATGCGTCCGGCAGGTACGTTCGCCCCCCGCTGCATGGCCCTTGGCCGGACTGCAATGAAACGATGGTTCACCGCACTCTTCGTGGCAAAGGACCTGCGACTGGCCGCCGCGGTTCAGGCAACCACTCCCGCTGAGGAGAACGAACTGCGCGAGCAGTTTGGACTGAACAATGTGGTGGTCATACCCCATGGAGTGGCCGGGGTGAACGATGCGCCCACTGATGTTGCCGAGGCCCGTCGGGCGCTCAATATACCAGAGCGGGCAAAAGTGCTTCTTTATCTCTCCCGATTAACTCCGAAAAAACGTCCTGATTGGGTCATTCAGGCCGCGTCAAAACTTTATTTGGAGTATCCAGATTTAGTCACTATCTTTGCCGGGCCTGACGCGGGTGCCGAATCACAACTTGCTGCGGCCATTGCGTCAAGCAGGCTCAATGGTCAAGTGAAACGCTTCGGTTTTGTGACGGGCGACCAAAAGCGACAACTGTTCGAGGCGGCTGATGTTCTCGTTCTTCCGTCCCAGTCGGAAAATTTCGGTGTGGTGGTAGTTGAGGCCATGGCCCACGGTTTGCCAGTTGTGGTGACGCCCGGCGTGGCTAGCCACATCTATGTGGACGCCTCCGGCTGCGGACTCACGGTTGATGACAATGTTGACGCATTGACCGAGGGGATTCGAAAACTCCTTCAGGCCGACAAGACCAAACTCGGCGAATCCGGAAGGGAGTACGTGAGGTTCTACCTTACTTGGCCGGTCATAACTGAGCAGATGGAACGCCTCTACGAGAGTATAGTTCGAAGTGTGACAAGGGCATGACGTCTATGAAGCCGAGTATTACCGCGTATATTCTCGCGAAAAATGAGGAGCCGAACATCGGCAAATGTTTGGCCTCACTGGAACCGTGCGGCATACCAGTCGTCCTTTTAGACTCGGGATCAATAGATCGGACCAAGGAAATAGCCGGTGGATTTGACTTTTGTCAAATCCAAAGTTTCTTGTTTACATCCCATACTGATGCATGGAACACAATTACTGGTAGATGGCATACAGGCAATGAGTACGCTTTAATCCTAGACGCCGACATGGAAATAACACCAGAGCTTTGGTGCGAGATTGTCCAGGCCCTTGACGGCTTGCCACAGGTCGTGCTTGCGCCAGTAATGATGTACGTTGAAGGACGCCCTCTTGTTCACGGGTCACTGTACCCGCCCAAGGCCATAGTGTTTCGAGGCGGAGATGAATACTTCATAGCCAGTGGTCATTGCTCTCGGCTCAAGCCTCGACTTGGGTGTTATTACGCACAGAATAAGCTCATCCACAACGACCTCAAACCGTACTCAGCATATCTGTTATCGCAAGTCCGGTACGGCAGGCTATTGTATCAGCGATATGAGCAGGGATGCGTATCTTTTAAGGACCGATTGCGCGCTACTACGCCACTGATGGCATTCATTCATCCCTTCGCATCACTCGTGCTTCGCGGAGGGATACTATCAGGGCGTCTCGGGATTATTTATGCACTGGACCGCGCCATTGCGGTTCTCGTCCAGTATCGGGTGGTGCTCGCGAGCAAGTTGGCACAGGATAGAAAACAGTCACCGGGTCAAAGTACCACTTCTTGATTGACTATGTGCGATGGCGACACTCTGCACTGTCACAACTCTGGATTGCCCAGTGGAGGTTCTCACGACGTGGGTGTCCTACCACTTAAATATCGGTGTGGACCATATGTTTCTATTCTTCGACAATCCCGAGCATCCTGGGATATCTTCGGTAGCGGAGAATGCACGCATTACACCAGTGCGATGCGACAGCGAGTACTGGCCAGGGGGTTCTGCGAAGCGCGAAAGACTCACTCTACATGAGCGCCAGTGGTTCAATGCGAATAAAGCACTTCAGTGGGCACGAGAGCGCGGATTTGACTGGATCGCCCACATTGATAGCGACGAGCTTATCTACTTTGATGGAAATCTGAAGCTGGGATTAGACGCCATTCCCAACTCTGTCGAAGTAGCGCGTCTGCGAGTGTTGGAATTCATTCCCCGACAGTTGGAATACGAACATCCATTCGCTGGGACGCACTGGTTTCGCGTTGGGCCGAAGAGACCAGCACGCAAGGCGAGACCTTCTTCAGTGCACGAATGGATTCTTTGCCTGGCAGAGATGGCCAGCTATTACGGTCGTTTAGGGGTCGCGAAATTAATTTGTCCGGGAGCACGCGGCCCGTTTCTCCGAGGCCACACCGGAGGCAAGTCGCTCGTTCGAGTAACTGCAGACATAAAAGGGATGGGAGTGCACCTACCCGCACCACCGGATGGACGCTTTTTCAGGAATTATTTTCTACCGCGTGCGGCAATCCTCCACTATGATTGTGGAAGTTTCTGCTACTGGATGGAAAAGTGGATGCAGCGCACATCGGAGAAGAATGTCCCGCGGGGCAGAGATGCTAAACGGAAAAGGCAAGCAGCCCGGTTTAGCGCTACGATGAAAAGCGAGGGGCTTCCTGGGCTTTACAGGCTATACTTTCGAGAATATGGACTTAGAGATTGGGAGATCCGTATTTTATCAGGTTTAAGACTTGTACGGCGCATTCATGTGTCCAGCCGCATACCCCCTACAGGTTTAGCGTAAGCCTACTGGCCCTCCTCATTCCTCTGCTACATACTCGCACATATTCCATAAGTGTCCTAAGCTCTTAGTACACATCATTCTTGGGCTTAACAGTGCTAATGCCAGTTGACATTTTCGTTTCCTTTATGATTTCCACGTGCCTACCCTCCCGGTTATCCGCTCGGCTATAGGTGTACCCGGAGCTTTGTGAAGTTTTAATACAATACGCAGCATCAGCCCAACCCCCCAGCAGACACCGGAACTGTACGGAGTTGCGTTTCTTGCGATAACGGTCCTCACATTAGAGCTAGATCTTAATGCGCTGTCATAACTATGAAAATAAGCATAGCACTCGCTACGTTTAACGGCGCTCGGTACTTGGAGAACCAACTAAACTCGTATTTGACGCAGACACGCCCCCCCGATGTTGCTATCTCCAGGATAGGGCCTGACTGCAGGGCCTTGGTCGGGCAGAGTGATACGCAGATGGCG
>NZ_JACIYL010000770.1 GCF_014359955.1 Thermogutta sp.
AAGCAGGGGCTCCACTGCTACTGCGAAAAACCCCTCACGCGAACGGTGTTTGAAGCCTACGAGATGGCGCGAGTGGCAGCGGAAAAGAAACTCGTGACGCACATGGGAACTCCTGGCCGGGGAAGTGAGAGCACCGTTCGGCTTGTCGAAATCATTCGCAGTGGTGCCATTGGTGATGTGACAGAGGTGCACTACTGGACTAACCGCCCGATTTGGCCGCAGGGCTTTGATCGTCCGCAGGGCGAGGACCCCGTTCCCGATTATCTGAACTGGAACAATTGGCTTGGAGTTGCGCCGGCGCGCCCGTACAAAGAAAAATGGCCGGAGGGCCATCCCGTCTACAAACTTCCGCCGCAGCGGCTGCACTCTGGCTGGGTGTATCACCCGTTCGTGTGGCGCGGCTGGTGGGATTTTGGAACGGGGGCCCTCGGTGATATCGCCCCGCACATGTGGCATTCCGCCTATTGGGGACTGGAACTTGACGCGCCAGAAAGTGTCGAAGTCG
Organism: Thermogutta sp.; assembly: GCF_014359955.1. Taxonomy (GTDB): domain Bacteria; phylum Planctomycetota; class Planctomycetia; order Pirellulales; family Thermoguttaceae; genus Thermogutta. The sequence continues at coordinate 506 of NZ_JACIYL010000770.1, forward strand.
TGGAGACATCCGGCCCGATGACGGAAATGTTCCCTCTGGCGACGATCTTGCGATTCAACTTTCCGGCGAAGGGCAACCGGCCGGCCGTCAAATTGTACTGGTACGATGGCGGTAAAACGCCTCCTGCCGATCTTCTCGGCGTCAAAGAGGTACCCGACGGCGGCGCCCTGATTGTGGGCACCAAGGGAATGATCGGTGTGGGCCACAAGTCGGAGCAGGACTTCCCCGAGGTCCCACGAACGTTGCGACGTTATGGCGACATGTACAGCGAATGGATCACAGGAATCAAAACCGGTGATCCGGAACGCCCGAGCTGCCCGTTCAGTTATGCCGGTCCATTGACCATGGCCTACTTACTCGGGAATATTGCCCTTAAGGTCGGCGGCCGGATTGAATGGGATGCCAAAAGTCAGCGAATAACCAGCCCGGCTGAAGCTAATCAATGGCTCAAGCCCGAGTATCGAGCAGGTTGGGAAGTCTGACCGGCACGTCACGGACGCACACCGTAGCACGCCAGTTGCCAGAGCTTTCTTCGGCACAGTTCGCCGTGGGAGCCGCGAACTGGCCGCACGCTGTTTAGTTTCAATCGGGAAGACTAGTTCCGCTGTAAACTTATTTGCATGTTATTGATAAGGGAAGTGTTCTGATGAAAGCTCGCATTTGGTACGCTATCGCGTTGATCGCTTCGTTTATTGTTCCGGGCTGGACGTGGGCAGAACCACCTCTCAGCTTGCATCCGGATAATCCCCATTACTTTCTGTGGCGGGGTCGCCCTGCCGTGCTCATCGGTTCCGGCGAGCACTACGGTGCGGTGCTCAATCTTGATTTTGACTACGTCCGTTATCTGAAGACACTTGCCCGGGACGGCCTTAATCACACGCGAACCTTTTCCGGGACGTATCGTGAAGTTCCCAGTTCTTTCGGTATCACCGACAATCCACTGGCTCCCAAGCCTCTGCGCTACATCTGTCCCTGGGCACGCAGCGACCAGCCCGGTTACTTCGACGGTGGCAACAAGTTCGATCTGCAACGCTGGGACGAGGCCTATTTCAATCGCCTCAAGGACTTTATGACGACGGCCCAGAAGTGCGGTGTCGTCGTCGAATTCAATCTTTTCTGTCCGTTCTACAACGATGACCTTTGGGCTGCGAACCCGATGAATCATCGGAATAACGTCAACGGGATAGGCAACTGTCCCCGCGAGGAAGTCTATACGCTTAAACATAAGGACCTTACGGAAGTTCAAATCGCGTTTGTGCGCAAAGTCGTTACTGAGTTAAAAGACTTCGATAACCTTTATTACGAAGTTTGCAACGAGCCCTATTTCGGCGGGGTCACGGTGGAATGGCAATGGAAGATCGCCGACGTCATCGCGGAGACCGAAAAAAGTCTCGGTGTGCGCCATCTCGTATCCATGAATATCGCGAACGGCCGGGCCAAGGTGGAAAAACTCCATCCCGCGGTCAAAATACTTAATTTCCACTACTGTGTACCGCCGGATACCGTCGCGCTGAATTATCACTGGAACGTTGCTATCGGCGAAAACGAGACGGGCTTTCGCGG
>NZ_JACIYL010000771.1 GCF_014359955.1 Thermogutta sp.
CAAGAAGGGTGGGGTAAACAGCCGAGTTGGGATCGACCTTGCAGGCTTGTCGGTAGTATTCAGCGGCAAGTTTGAAATCACCTGCCTCGGTCGCCAAAAAACCGAGTCTGTGATAGCCCTCCACAAACTTCGGATCGATGGCCAGGCAACGTTTCCAGCACGCTTTGGCATCGCTGGCCCGACCAAATCTGGAATGAATCTGTCCGGCCAAGTTCCAAGTTTGCGGATCATCGGGAAATGCGTGCGTAATTTGCTGCAACAGGGTTCGAGCCTGTTCCCAGACTTGTTTAAACTCTGGGTCAGCCTTGCTACTTGGATGAGCCAACTGCGTGAGCGGATCAGTGAACAGACGGGCTACAAACGACCTGGCAATCACAATGACCACCAGAAACCCCAGAATGGCAAGAAGAATATGAATGCGCGCTACCCGCCGCACGAAATTGCCGAACATGGTGGACAAACGCCTGCATGCCGACTCGAGAATTTGACACGGGATCAAAAATAAACAGACACGGGTGCGAGGCCATCAGCAATACCCCGCACCCGTTGATCGTTATTCCCTGAGACCTGAAAGCGCACCGTTCCTACGCTGGTACGCGTCATTGGTCTCCGGTGGCCTGGCCATCGTCTCGACCACCAAGGTACTGGTACGTCCGCACATTGATCGTGCTGGAAATGAAGCGGACACTTCCATCACCCATGGCATGATTTACGCCACCCGGGTGCCTGCTGCGTGCCGGGAAGAATCCGTTACTATCCATCCAGCCGCATCCAACACATTCCTGGCAGGTTGGATACTGCCAATTGGGGGGCGCCACAGTGTTGAAGACGCTTTGCGTGGGCATCGGGGCGATCCAATCGCGCCCGGAATGGCTATGATGATTGGTGATGCCGCCTTGGCACTGCACACCATAGTTCTGTACATCGGCCTCTGTGGGGAATAGGCGAGTGGACCCACTGTATGCCTGTGCCCTGACCACATCGCCAGGATTGTAAACGGAGTTATTGTTATCTCCGATGAGGCCTTCACCCGCCATGATGGTATTGCTGGCGCCATCTCGGAGATCGGCAAAAGTGGTTTCCATGTCCCGCTGCACAAAGCCATTTTGTTGAATTGACCCCCAATCGACATGGCTGCCGAAGCTAAACAGGTAATTGCAGTTGCCCGTTTCCGCGCTGCCCCGGAAAGCCGAATCAGACGGGCAACGATATGTGGAAATCACCGTCCTGCGGGCCGCCACCAACTGAGCATTCCCGTTATACCACTCGAGCCCCTGCATCATGCCCACAGTCTGAATCGTGTCAAAAAGTGCCCGCTGCTCAATGTAAGGAAGCAATCGGACATGAATACTGTAGCCCTTCCAGTGTGAATGGAGATTCGGTGGGTTAGCCGGATCAATAGGCCGATAACAGAAGCGCGGAAAGACCTTGTACACATCGTGATAGTTGTGCATCGCCAGCGCCACCTGCTTCAAATTATTCGTGCATTGACTTCGACGGGCGGCTTCCCGAGCAGCCTGCACAGCCGGCAACAGCAAGGCGATCAAAATCCCAATGATGGCGATGACCACCAAAAGTTCGACGAGGGTAAAACCCCTCCGGCTTGACGCACCGCCGCCACTGCGCATAAACAGACTCTGCACGCACATGGTCCATACTCCTAACTGAAACCTACAGGACTAGAAAAGCTACTCCCCAACTCGAGCTTCCCGTTTTAAAAACCACTTGACCAAATTCTAACTCGCCTTTACACCTAATTCAACAAATTGATCAAACAAGAGTTTCGCGCCATTTTTGTCAGACGAAATGGCAGTGCGCTGCCATTTTGACAGCGCGAGTGGGGCTGCCCCGGTCCCAGGGGGGCGTTTACAATACATTAGGATGGCTTTTTTGGCTCGAATGAGACTGGCACGTCGTTCTCCAGGCTGCCTCAAACCGCTTTGTCCTATCTTGCAACTTTTGTTTGTAACGACCGCGGACGACTCCCGTGCAAAGGTTGATGCTCAAGTCGAAAATCCACCGCGCAACGCTGACCGAGGTGAACCTCGATTACGAGGGAAGCATCAC
>NZ_JACIYL010000772.1 GCF_014359955.1 Thermogutta sp.
TGATGACAAGAACCAGGCCTACCGATTCCAGAACTGCTTTGGCCAGCGCTGCCGGAGACTCGTTTTTCAGGGCTCTTCCCCGCAAATCCTCGGGGTTCCACTGTGTTCCCGGGGACAGGTCGAGCTCCTCAAAAGCCCGTCGATCGATCAGGAAAATGACCGTTCGCAACCGCGGGGGAGAGTCGTACACTTTGTCCACGACTGCATCAGAGAGGAGGTCTCGCCAAAAAACGGCACGTCGTTTACTACCAGAAGCGGGGACGCTACAGTGCCCCGCCCCTCCGGTTTCCCAGCGGCCCCAGCAGGCGGAAACGCCTGCGCCGCCGAGCCCGCGGGCTGAGAATTCCCTTCGTCAGACGCAGACAGCAGGGCGGCGGCGTTCTCTCCGAAGGATTCCAGAAATTGCTGGGCTCGCCGAAAAGACAAATCCGGCGGCGGCAACGTGGGATCGAACAGGGCACGGTTCAAGCGATCGGGAATAAACAGGGGTTGATCAGGAGGACGCCACAACGGGCCAAAGAGCCTGCTGGCCCAGGCACTCGGGTGAAAACCCCAACTGAGAAACTCACGCTCGCACAACGGCTGATATGCGGGCGGTGTCCACACAGTGGCCCGCCAGTGGTAGACCGGAAAATCGGGAACCAGACGCCCCAGATGGACCAGATCAGCAATAAAGCCTGTCCGATCGGCAAATCGTTCCCAGATGACGAGTCGGCGCTGGCCTCCTTGTGGCGGGATGACCACCTCCAATTCCGAACCGGCTTCCTTTGGCCGCGTCTGCCACGTCATCGGCTGGCCATCCAGCGTTACCGCCATTTCCAGCGGGTTTCCCTCATTCGAGGACCGCGCGAACACGGCACGACCTCCCTGCGGACACGAAATCTCGAAAACGTGCCATCGCTCAATCGTGCCATGACAGTCCAGCCGATAGGCGACGCTCGCGCTCATCGCCCAAAGGGGAAGGGGTATTTTCCCATTTTCGAGAAACAGGCGCAGCTCGGGCAGTTCGTTAATCCCCACGGAGGTGCCGCCCTCGTAACGGTACGTGGCAAAAACAGGCAAAGATCGAGGCTTGCCCCGCTCCTCGGCTACCGTCCGCAAACCCTGTGTGGTCCAGCGGAGACCGGTAAGATCTTCGCCGCCCCCTGTACCCACGAGATGCAGCACCCCGTCGAAGCGAACGGCTTCGGGAAGTATCGGCAACGGTACGGGACCGGACTCAAGGGGACCTTCTCGCTCGGCGACCAGGGTAACCGGTTCGCGGATGGCCCGTGGAAGCAAGACCTCGCACACCTCCGCACTGTTTCTCAGCCGAGCGTCCTTCACTGGGTCACTTCGCAGAGCGACCGCGCGGCCGTCCTTATCTTGCCACTTCCAGTGCCAGGTTGATTTCCCGGACGGGGCAGTCCAAAAAACGCGGATGCGATCGAGATCGCTCTGGTCAGGTTGAATCGACACCTCATATCTGACCGTTAGTTCTTTATCCCGAAAGGCAAGGACGCCCGAAACCTGAGCCAGAAACCGCCGCGGCCGCGTCATACGGTGAAACTCGCACCGCGGAAGAGGTGAGTCAATTTCGAAGACGGTCGCATTTGGAGGCAGGGCTGCCCAGCTCCGAAGAGAATCCACCGTAGCCTGGGGAACGCCGGGCAACGGCGGCTGCGCATCAATTTGAAAATTCTCGCGCAGCGAAGTCGCCAGACGGATCGATCCATACATCTGATGTTTAGTAAACGCTGTCTGAAAGCCGAACGGCATGATCCGGTGCAAATCGAGTCGCACACAATTTTCGGGCAACTTTAAGGAAAGAACCACGGTGAAAACGGCGGATGTCTCCGACGAGAGGGGCTTTCGCAGGTGGATCATAAGCGTGCCGTCGCCGGCGTTTTCCGCAGGGGGATTCCACTGCCAATCGTCCACAATGTCGTCGGGCGTTGCTGTTACCTCCTCGACACTCCACCCGTGCCCGACGCGGAAGGGAATTTGAAATACTTCGCCGGCGGTGCAGCGGACGGCGGTTGTCATCTGGGCCTTCAGAGTATCTTGGTCCCAGGTCCAGTTCAC
>NZ_JACIYL010000773.1 GCF_014359955.1 Thermogutta sp.
CTACCTTTGCAGTCGTTTGACGACGTCCTCGCGAAAGAGGGACGTGTGGAGGGCAATCAGCCCCAGGTTGTGCGCGGGCCGGATGGGACGATGGCCCTTCGCTTTTCCGGCAAAACGGCGGTTACGTTTGGGCCCACACCCGATTTGGACACCGAGGAAGCCACTATCGAGCTGTGGTTTTGCCCCCAATTTCAGGCTCCCGCCCGGTTCAATCCTTGCTTGATTGCCAAGCGGGAGTCGGGTGATCATCGTCAGACACGGTGGAGCATCCACGTACACGGGGATTATTCCAGTATCGATCTGTGGAACGGTCGAGAGGTCGCCTCATACCGGCCGGTTACGGGGTCGCTCCAACCTGGCCAATGGTATCATCTGGCTGTCGTAAGTACGAAGGCGGGAACGTCGGTTTATCTGAACGGCGTACCCTGTTTACCCCCACAGCAAGGCTGGCAGATCAATCGTGCGGAGAAAAATCGTCCGCTCAACATCGGTTCGTCACAACCTGCGGGGGCCGAGTTCTTTGTGGGCGCGATCTGTCAGGTGGCCGTGTACGGAAGAGCTCTCACCGAACAGGAAATCGCCGGACATGTGGACGCCCTGGGCTTCCAGGCTATCCGTCTGGCTCAACAGGCCAAATACGAAGAACTTCGTCGGGCCGAAGCCGCGGAACAGGCGCGACTGGAAGCGGCTCGCGAAAAGCGTCGCCGTGAGCTCATGGAAGATCCGGCACTTTTCGCGCGGGGTACGCCGACCGTCTTCGAGAAAGATCGTCTTGCGGCCATCGATCTGCCTGTGGGTGGGATTGGAGTCGGCGCTATCCACATGGATGGAACCGCCAGACGGCGTGCCTGGCAAATTTTCGGACAGGTGGCCTACCGATTTGTTCCGCACAGCTTCTTTGCTGTGCAGGTTCGAGGGAACGAACATGCCGTCGAAAGGATTTTGCAGACCACCTCCGAGGAAGGCCTTCCGCCTATGGCCGAGGTCCGACTGGTGGCGCGATACCCCCTGGCCCGCTATGAGTTCATTGATCCAGAGGTTCCGGCACAGGTCACCCTGGAAGCCTTTAACCCACTCATACCAACAGACCTTCGCGACTCCGCAATTCCGTGCGCGATCTATCAGATCACGGTCAAGAACCCAACGGAACATCGCATTTCTGTGACCGTGCTGGCCAGTCAACTCAACGCTGCAGGGTATCGTGGAGAAAGCGACATCGAAGGGACGCGTCACCCGAGCTTCGGGGGAAACGTCAATCGAGTGGTCCGCAAGCACGGATCCACCTGGTTGACCATGGCGCAAAGTAAGTCGGCGAACTCACGGGATGGCCTCGTCCTGGTGATGAAGGGTGACCAGGTCCATGGTGTGCCCGCCTGGACCGACCTCGCGCAACTTCGTGAAGCGATCGGCAATACTGCCGGACAATCCGATGGTGATGAACCGTCGGCGGGACCCTCGCCCCCGGGGGAAACGCTGAAGGGAGCCTTGTGGCGTTCCTTCGATCTCGAGCCAGGCCAGGCTCAGACAGTCACCTGTGTTCTGACCTGGTTCTTTACAGACCTACCGGCGGGGATCCGCAAATGGACGTGCGAGGGGCGTCGCTATGAGGCCTGGTGGCACAGTGCGGAGGAAGTGGCTGCGGAACTGGACGTTCGTCTCCCAGAACTCGAAGCGGCCACCCGGCTTTATGCCGACTCCCTTTACGAAACGAATCTTCCTTACTGGTTTGTTGACCGCATTGCCTCCCAAGTGGCGATCTTGCGAAGCCCCACGGTTTTCTGGTGCCGCGACGGCTATTTCGGCGGATGGGAAGGATGTAATCTTGACGCGGGATGCTGCCCAGGAAATTGCAACCATGTGTGGCACTATGCCCAGGCGCACGCCAGACTGTTCCCAGAGCTCGGACGGCTGATGCGGGAACAGGAGTTTCGTTTCCAGAAGGAAGACGGCGCTATTCCTCACCGTCAGCCCGACCAGTTCCCAGCGTTTGACGGCCAGTGCGGGGCTGTTCTCAATTCCTATCGCGAACATCTGCTTTCTCGGGATGGAACATGGCTGGCGAAAA
>NZ_JACIYL010000774.1 GCF_014359955.1 Thermogutta sp.
AACGTAACGGCCGAGCTCTTGGCCCAATATCTCGGCAGTATTTTGAAGGAGCGAATCGCGACGCAGTTACCAGGCAACCTCGAAAGCCTGCGCGTGGAAGTGTTTGAGACACCTCACTACTCCGCGCGGTGGACCTACATTGGCTCGGCGAATGAGTCAAGACGCTGAGCCTCGGATGCCACTCGGTCCGCCTGTCAAAGGACCCGGCAAATGAAGCACTTCAGGTAGTTTGTTTCGCGACACGTCACACTGACAGGATGGTCCGCACCGGCGCCTCGCTGCTCGAGGATCTGAATATCTCTTCGGGTTTGCTGGGCAACTCCAAAAATGACGTTGAAGAAATCTTCTCGGGTCACATATCCGGAGCAACTGCACGTGATGAGGTAGCCGCCGGGGGGAATGAGTTCCACCGCCATTCGATTCAAAAAATGGTAGGCGCGAAGGGCTTCGGGAAGTTTCGCCTTTCCGGAGGCGAATTTTGGTGGATCAAGGATGACCACGTCGAATCGCTCGCCGCGTTCCCGGAGTTCCTTGAGCACTTCAAACGCATCACCCACTTCAAAACGGGCGCGGGGGACGGCGTTGTGTTCCGCGTTGGCCCGCGCGAGAATGACGGCTTTTTCGCTGCTATCATAGCCCCATACTTCCCTGGCCCGTCCGAGCTTCGCTGCACACAGGGCGAATCCCCCGGTGTAGCAGAACATATCAAGGACACGTTTATCCCGTGTCCATTGTGCGGCCACACGCCGGTTCTCTCGCTGATCCAGGTAGAAGCCCGTTTTCTGGCCAGTGAGAAGGTCCACACCGTACTGGATTCCATGCTCCTCGATCAGGATGGGACCATCGGGAACGGTGCCGTGGATGGCGCGGTCAACAGTCAAGCCCTCCTGATCGCGCACTTCCGGGTCGCAGCGATGAACGATGCCGCGCGGTTTGATCGCCTCTTCCAGGATTTCCAGGAGTTCGCAGGACCGCTGCTCCAACCCCAGGGCATTGGTTTGCACAACGAGATACGGGCCGTATTTGTCCACGATAAGCCCGCTTAACCCGTCTGCCTCGCTGAAAACCAGTCGCACGGCTCCTTGCGGTGTGATCAACCCCAATTCGCTACGCAGGGCCAGAGCCCTGTGGATGCGATCACGCCAGAACTCCCGGTCCAACGGAATATCCTGCCACGTGTAAAGGCGGACGCGTATCTGGCTCCGGCTGTTGTAAAGTCCCCGCGCGATGAACCGCCCCTCCCGAGTAACAAGGTCAACAATTCCCCCGTCGGGCGGGTTGCCTTCCACGAGCTCCACGGCAGTTGCCCGGACCCATGGGTGACGCTCCACAAACGGCCGCAGGCGATCCTGTCGGACGACGACTTTTCCGGTGACCTCCATCTTCATCGCGTGAATCTCGATTCATAAACCGGATCATTTACCTCATTGGTTGAAATACGATTCGATTATGCCACAACTTGGAAACGAAAGAAGGCCAGGAGATCGGGCACCGGAGTCGACCTTGGACCTCGAGACATCGCCGGTGCCTCCGGGGAAATCTGGGGTGGTGCTCGGACGCCGAGAGCACACGGAAAAGGAAAACACGGACAGCGTCGGCCGGTCGATCGCTGGAGGATGTTTTGCCCGCTGGCTCTCGCGGACGCGCATAGTCCTGCCCGGCAAATTCCGGATGGTCCGCACCAAGCCTTGCGATCCGCACCGTTAACCCAAGTTGGCCAAGTTGCCTTCGGAAGACTCCGTCGCTTCCACAGCTTGATGCATCAACTCAGTCAAGGGACCCAGCCGTCTGATCTCCCCCGCAATGGATGGTGCCGCAAAGACACGCACCCGTTTGACGTAGTGGTCGAATTGCTCCTGTGCCAGGGCCCGCACAACGGGTGAGACTTCGCTCAGGGGGCGGTAGGTTGCCGGACCACTCCAGAGATTGAAATCGACTTCGGGTGGAATCGGATAATCCCCTTTCGGGCCAATCGACTTTCGCCGTTTGTAGCACAGCCCGCGGGCAAACTTCACCTCTCCAATACCGCCGGAGTGGAGAAAAGCGATCGCTTCC
>NZ_JACIYL010000775.1 GCF_014359955.1 Thermogutta sp.
GAAGAGGATTTTTCGTGATTCGCTTCCGACGCCGATTTATGACGGGAGGAACGTTTGGACACAGTGATTGACAGGGATGGCGAGAGCGTCAGTTGCAACGTTCACTGGGAAACGGCGTGACAGTTGTTTTGTGCCCAGTTCTTTTCCACCTCGAACACGCAACACGGTGCCCCGTCGTGACGGCATGCCACCTGACGAATCGGTGCCCCCAGCACTTCCGAAATAATCTCCTGGTCCAGCAGACAGGCTGTACGATTTTCCTCAAACATGATTATATAGGGGCAACTGCGCTGTCGCAGATAAACTTTTCCGTCATCTTCTTGTACTTCCGCAAGCACGCCCTCCTCGTGGAGAATGTTGACAAGTTGCCGGAGGCGATCCTCGGGTTTTTCTCCCGTGATGCGCCTCATGTAGTGGTTGGCCAGATCTCGGCTGACTCGATCGATGACTTGCCTGACCAGTTCTTCCCCGCCAATTTGGCGAATCGCCCGCCAAATCGCTGGCAGAACAAGTTCCTGGTTGCGTGCGAAGAGCAGCGCCAGAGCCGCAGGAGTGGCGGAGTAGACATGGCGGGGTCGGCCTCGTCCGGGAAGCCGCTGCATTTGTCGTTCGACCAGCCCGGCGGCGACAAGCTCGTTGAGCTGCTCGGTCACCGCGGTTCGCGTCACCTTCATTTCGCGGATGAGATCTGCCACACTCTTCGGGGAGTTCCCCACCAGCAGCTTGATCACCCGCATACTCGCCGGGCTAATGTTAACTTTTTCCAGATGGGACGTGTGCCACATAAAAAGGACCCCCTGTAACCCATTGTCAGTCGTCTTCCGCTTTCTGCCGACGCTCGCTCAGACCCTCCTGCCAGGCTTCTCGATCGACGTGGCCGCGTTTCGCAGTTGGGTTTTGCAACGACGGAGCTGCAACCCGGAGTTCGTGTGGCAGGCGCAAACAGCCAACGGAAGCGACGTTCCGAAGCGTCGCGTAAGCCCTGTTTCATCCACCGCTCAGGAGAAGTGGGTCCTCGATACCATTATTGTCACCCATCGCTGGGGGTATCGTCAAGGCTACCCGGGGGCAACATCGGCTTCATCCGCCCGTTTGCACCGGGCGAGAATTTTCGCGATCTGGTGTAACGAAACGGCGGGGCCGGCCGTCTATCCTCTTTGGGATGCACGTGCACACCAAGCTGGATTTCGAATCGACACGGAGATTGCCAAATGCTGTCGCGAAATGGAAGGCCACGATTCTTGGGCGGTTGCCGCCCTCGCGCGAGAACCGTTGCAAGGTGGGGGATCGTTATCCCCACTTTATTCCTACTCGTCGTTGTGGTCGGTTGTTCGCAGGGGTTTGTGAGCGGCGTGCTCGCGCCCGGCCAGAAGGGAGGCGACGCGTCCGTCGGGCAAAGGAGCGAGTCCGCCCCCACACCGGGAAGCAGTGCGGAAGATCAAGTTTCCGTTTCCCGAAACACGGCTTCCGGGACGGAGGTGAGTTCCACAACGGAAAGTAAGGAAAGATCGTTACAGAAGAATACTAAGGAGGTGAAGAACATGTTTTTCTCCAGCGGTCACGCGATTGAGCACGTCACCATGGCAGACTTCCCATCGAAAGTGCTCCAATCCACAAAACCGGTGCTTGTGGATTTTTATGCGGACTGGTGTCCCCCCTGTCGGATGCTGGCACCTGTTCTTCAGGAAGTTGCCAAGGAAGTCGATCACGTGGACATCGTCAAAGTCAATGTGGACCAGGAACCGCGGCTGGCCTCCCAGTACCGCGTGTCTGCAATTCCCACGTTGATCCTGTTCAAAGATGGGCAACCTGTCGAACGCGTGACGGGTTTTCTCCCCAAACAGGAACTCAAGCAACTTCTCGCCCAGTACGAATAAAACCCGGGCGTCATCACTTCATGCCCGACGCGTGAGAGCGTGGCGCAAACAGGGGCGACCGGCCGGTCGCCCCTGCGATTTTCATCGGGCGCTCTCGGAGGGACGTGCTTGTCACGTCCGCCTTTCAACGTGGGATTTATCCATTTCCTTTCACCAGGGACTGAAGTCCCGCAC
>NZ_JACIYL010000776.1 GCF_014359955.1 Thermogutta sp.
CAGACGATTCGCGATCCCTGTCCCGAATGCCGCGGACGGGGGGTAGTCCGGGAAACGGTCACCCGGGAAGTTCGCATTCCGCCCGGGGTCGATGAAAACACGCGGTTGAGACTGGCCGGGGAGGGCGAGATCAGTCTGACCGGCGGTCCTCGGGGTGATTGCTACTGCGTGGTCAGGATCAAGGAGCATCCCATCTTTCGGCGTGAAGGGCCGAATCTCGTCTGCCGGGTGCCCATCAGTTACAGCCAGGCAGTGCTCGGCGCGACCATAGAAATCCCCACCCTGGAAGGGCACGACACCCTGACCATTCCCCCAGGGACCCAAAGCGGGGCCGTATTTGTGCTCGCTGGACGGGGATTGCCCACCCGGTCCAGGCGTCGTGGGGATCTCATTGTGGAGGTGTATATCGAGGTACCGAAGAAGGTCAGCCCCCAGTACGAACGCCTCATCCGTGAGCTAGCCGAGTTGGAACACACCGAGGTTTTGCCGGAGCGAAAGAGCTTTTTTGCAAAAATTAAGGAATACCTTGGCGGCCGCTCTTAGCGCTGGCACGGCAATTGCAGCCCTTGCGTGCAGGTGAGCCTTTGGGTGTCAGATTGGCCCTTTGGATATCCGACACCACAGAGGAGTTCCCGCCATGACCAGCAAGCACAGGCACGAGGAGCAAGAACGTCAGGAAGTTGAGGCGACCCAAACGGTCGCACAGAATACCGCCGAAGGGGAAAGCCCGTCGCCCGAAAACGAAAATCAACCAGAGGTGACTCAGAGGGAAAAGATGAGCAATTCCATGGAGAAACAGCCAGAAGTCGGCGCGAGTGGTTCGACGGCCGATCAGGAACAGGTCCCGGCCGGAGAGACCGTGCTGACTGCGGAAGATTATGAGAAGCAGATTGCGGCGCTGAAGCAGGAGGTGGAGGACTTCCGCAACCGCGCGATGCGCTGGCAGGCGGAGCTGGAGAACTATCAAAAGCGGATCGCGCGGCAACTCGCGGAGGAGCGGAAGTACGCGGCCATTGAACTCATCCGTGATCTGTTGCCGGTGTATGACAACCTCCAGCGCGCGGCACAATCGGCGGAGCAAAACCATGACGTCGGCCAGCTCCTGCAGGGTATTCGCATGATCCTCAAGCAATGGGAGGACGTGCTGGCCAAGCACGAGTGCCGGAAGATCGAGGCGCTACATCAACCGTTCGACCCCAACCTCCACCATGCCATCTCCAGGCAAGCGACGGGCGATGTGCCACCCAACACCGTCCTTTATGTCGCCCAGGAGGGGTTTGTGCTCCATGACCGCGTGGTCCGACCAAGCCAGGTGGTTGTGTCCATGGCCCTTCCCGGGCCAGGTGGGGAAGGGGCCAGTGAGCCGGTAGAACCGGGCACGGCCGAGGGACCCTCGAACAATCACCCGCCGGCGTGACGTCGTCCGGGGAGGCCTTCTGTGATCGACTCCCGGCTTGTTGGGTCGTCAGGGTCCCAGGCATGTTCGGCCGGAAGAAGATGAGACAATTCTCAGGCGTATACGTGTCGCTATCAAAACAGACAAGTCGCAAGAGACAATTTAGAACATCGGTCTTGTGCAGGGGAAGGAGTTGACGATGCCAACCTACGAATACGTGTGTGAGGCGTGTGAGCACACGTTTGAAGAGTTTCAATCGATTACGGCAGAACCGCTGCGGAAGTGCCCCGCATGCGGCAAGAATAAGCTCCGCCGAGTGATTGGCCCCGGGGGAGCCATTCTTTTCAAAGGATCGGGCTTCTACTGCACCGACTACAGGAGCGAATCCTACAAAAAGGCAGCCTCCCGCGATAATGGCAACGGTTCCAGTGACTCAGGATCCAGTAAGTCTTCCACAAGCAAAAGCGGGAGCAAGAGTGGAGAGTGAGGAAATTCACTCGCTCCGCGGGGAAGGTCCAGGCAGACAACCTGGAATTTTCACTGCACGAGCAGGCCGCCGCACACCGAGCGGTGGCTTTTTTATTGCGCCTGAACAGTTGGTGGCGTGCACGGCTCGTGATTGCCGACCCGTTAAAAACGGACGGACACGCATAT
>NZ_JACIYL010000777.1 GCF_014359955.1 Thermogutta sp.
TCGCAAAGCGGCTTAGGGGGCTGGTTCACGGGGATGGCGCAACTTTTTGGGAAATCCACTTCGGCCTCGAATGACAGCGATCCAGGTGGTCCGAAATCATCGCAGCAAAAGGCACAGGCGGAACAGGAGAATCAGAAGGAGGCGGCGGCCAGACCCCTGGAAAAAAGAAGTCTTGCCGATATCAGGCGGGAAATCCTGACACAGCAACAGAGCGGTCAGCAGGAGTAATTCCGCCGGGAATGGCGAATTTGGATCGTGGCGTGTTCTTCTCCCATGACCTGGGGGGGTACGCTCCCACGGGTTTAGCTTAAAAGTCGGCCGCCCTCGACGGGAAGTGAAATTCCTGTGATGTAATCGTTATCGATGAGGAACAAAACGGCTGCGGCCACGTGTTCCGGCTGACCCTCGCGTTTCAGAAGCGTGCTCTTAATTGCCTCAATTCGTTCGTGTTCAGCCAGATTCTCTGGCATCATCACTGGACCTGGCAGGATGCAATTGACACGGACGGCAGGATTTCGGTGAGCCAGCTCCACGGCGAGCGTTCTGGTCAGCGTGGGGATGCAGCCTTTGGAGAGAAAATAAGCCGCATAATTGAGGTAGGGACGCTCGATCGCCCAGTCACCGATGGTGATGATCACACCTCCTTCGCGCTGGTTGACCATGGCCAGCCCTCCTCGGTAACAGCACCAAAACGTCCCCATTGCGTTGACCTGGAAGTGTCGTACCACGTCGTCCGCTTTGAGTGACTCGAAAGGCGTGGGAATCCAGATGGCGGCCGCCGTCACGAGGACATCGATCCGCCCAAAGCGATCCAGTATCTCATCGAACATGCGGTCAACAGAGGAAAGATCAGCGAGGTCCGCCTGGAATAGCTCCGCGGTGATCCCCGCGGCTATACATTCCTCGCGAAACGCCTCCGCTTCCCGGCGGGACTCCCGGTAATGGAGCGCCAGCGCGTAACCGCGCTCCGCGAGAGCTCGGGCAACGACCTGCCCCACGCGTTTTTTGCCAGCTCCGGTCACCACCGCGACGCGGGAATTCCGGGGAAAACTTTCCATGGACTTCTCTCCTTCGCTCGTCGGCCTTTCCAGTGATGGTACTGGACGACGGGATTGGGGCCTCCATACGGCAAAATTCTTAAATCCACCGGATGGGGTCACACTCTGACTGGGACGCCCATATCTCCACTTGGGGGAAGCGCTCTCGGAGGAGATGGGCCAGGTATTCCACGCCGAGCCTTTCACTCTGGTAGTGCCCGATCATACACAAGCCGACTCCGAGGAATTCCGCCTCCACGCAGGTGTGGAAACGGGTTTCCCCCAGCACAAAGGCCTGGCACCCGGCCTGGTGGGCATCCCGGAGAAGTTCACCCGCTGCCCCGCAACCGATGGCCACCCGTTCCACCGGAAGACGCGGCGATCCCGCCACAGCAATGTGTTTCAAACCGAAGACTGTCTTCACATACTGGGCGAATTCGAGAAACGGTTGGGGTTCAGGAAGAATTCCCAGACGGCCGGTTCCCAGGGAAGGCTCGGCCGGCGAGGGGCGAAGGGGTCGGACGTCTGTGAGCTTCAGCCGCTCGGCCAGAAGCTGGTTGATACCCTGCGCGGCAGAATCGAACGAGGTGTGCGGCGAGAATACCGCGATCTGGTGCGCGGCCAGTTGCCACAGTATCCAACCCGGCAGTGTTTCTGTGGTGATTGCTTTCAGAGGTGTGAACGGCACCGGGTGGTGGCTGATGACGAGGTTTGCACCGTTCTCAATCGCTTCGGCCACCGTTCTGGGGGAAAGCGTGAGGCACGTCATGATCCGCTCCACGGCTCTCGCGGGATCGCCCAGCAACAACCCAGTGTTGTCCCAGGCCTCGGCGAGTTCGGGCGGACAGATCTCCCGGCAAACAGTGCAGACGTCTTCGACGGTTGGTTGACGGCTCATAGGACGGCTCCGTCTGGAAAACTGTGACGTCGATCGGGGGACCCCTCGGTTGATCCCCGGGACATACGATTTTCGTCTTATTATGTGCCCTCCGGAAGTATGGGGGCAGACGGG
>NZ_JACIYL010000778.1 GCF_014359955.1 Thermogutta sp.
ACTGATTTTCCACAAGCCAGCGAAGGGCACGCGTCACGGTGTCTCGATAGCGGGATCCCTGATGGGTGTACCCAGCGCCGAGAAAGGCCAGCAAGGCCAATCCAGTGGCGGCCGTGTCCCCGTGCATGGTTCCCGTGTGAAATGTCTTCTGTGGATCGGGCACATGGTCCGGCAGGCGATGGAGGCTCCAGTGCCCATCTGCAAACTGAATCCGAGCCAGAAATTCAAGCCCCTTTTCCACGGCCCGCTCAGTCTCCGAACTACCGCCGAACTCCATCGCACGAGCACCACGGATTTCGGGATTGCGCTGGGCGAACGCCTCGGCTGGTTCGGTTTCCACCGCCCCGCGGAGAACCTCGGGTGAAGCCACACCCAGAGGGGAACGCGAGGCGAGTCGTGCCCCGCCCGGGCCGACAATTTCAAGCCGGGGCAACTCGCCCCCACCGCGTCGCGCCGGCAGACTCAGCCCACTCTCCAGGAGGTCGCTATTGGGAGAGCCCCCGCGGCTTCCCGCTGAAACCACGGGCGGCAGATCGACCGCCCGACGTGGTTCATTGCCAGCCTGCCGCTCAATCTCAGCACGCGCAACAGACTGACCGGCCTGCCCAGTTCCTCCCGTTTCCGCGGCGAGAGATGCCTGTGAGGTGATGTACGGTGCGTTGTCCTGTCCGCGGAGAGTCGCCGAGCTTCGCGCGGACCCTCCCGGATTACCGCTGGAACCCCAATCTCCACCAGGCGCCATCCGATCAAACAACCGAGGCGGAAGGCTGCCGGAGACGCCCGGCACCGTGTCTCCTTTCATTCCCGCCAGATCTGAAGCCCCGGCTGTGGTGCTCGATCCACTTCCAAAACCCGCCAGTGACGGCAGGGCCTGTCGTGACGTTCCGCGTCCATAGGTCAATGCGGTTGCCGAGGGACGGTCGCTGGGAATACCCGCTCCCGTTGGCCCCGCCGAAGTTTCTGGAACAGTACCTTCCAGGGTCGCTCGACCGGCAATCACGGGATGACTGGCTTCGCCCAGACCTCGACTGCCCGGCCGGGTGTTTCCCATGGCAAAAGTCTGACCTACGGCCCCACCCTGTTCCCGGGCCGCACCCAATCCGCGTGACGGACCCGTCATGGCCAATCCCATGCCACCGGTAAGCTCCGAGGCTTGGCCACCGCCGGTTTCCCCGCTTCCCGAACTGCCCGCCCCTGGTTCCTGCCGCGCCAGCCCCACGGAGACTGGGGCAGGTCCGATGCCGGTGGCTCGGGGTTCCAGGCGGGCGGCGGCCCCACGCAGGTTTCCTCCTCCCGTGCCGCTCGGCTCTGGTTCCGTAGGTGTGAGCGCAACCACCGAGCCGAGAATTTCCCCGGACGGTCCTTGACGCGGCGAACTCGTTCCAGGCTCTCCGGTGCCAGCCACCCCCACGAGATCCGACGTCGCAAGGGCCCGGGGACGCCGGGAAGCAGCCATTCCCGCTGGGGAAGCGTTCAGGATGTCTGTCACGGCTCCCGTGGAACCGGCCGCCGTGGGGGAGGGAATCGTGGCGCGTTCTCGGGCAGGTCCCCCGATGTCGGGCTCTTCCGGTGAGCGGGCGAGATGCGAAACGCCCGCCGTCTGCGGGATCGACTGAAGCTCAGCGCTTCCACCGATGGCTGCGATTGAGGACGTCTCGACGCCGCCGCGCGCGGTTTGTCGTGTTCCCACCGGGCCGACGGCCATGTCGGGTCGGCTGACCCTTGCCGGGCCCGCTGCCGGATTGGCCGCCATTTTCGCCGATGTGATGGGTTGGGTCGCCTCGGACGTTTGGGCAGGGACGGGAACAGTTTGATTCCGCCTGGGGACGATTTCCGTCGGGCGGAGTTCACCGGGCGACAAGCCTCTCTGAGGTTCCGGCACCGTAATGGATGGCGACTGACTCGCCAGTAATTGCTGGCTGGTTACCTCCCTTGGCTGTGGACGTGACACGGACGGCGAATCCGCCGGGATATGCTCGACGGTGACGCGGGCCGGCAGCTTGACGTCCGGATTGGTGGACTGATCGGGAGAGTCTTCCCGCCGTG
>NZ_JACIYL010000779.1 GCF_014359955.1 Thermogutta sp.
GGACCATCTCAATCAAAATGCTCTTCAGCTTTCCGGCGGACAGCAGCAACGTTTGTGCATCGCCCGAGCACTGGCAGGCAGCCCGGAAGTGCTGCTACTTGATGAGCCCTGTTCGGCCCTTGATCCTATTGCGACGAATAAGATCGAAGATCTCATCCGAGAACTCGCTGGGGAATATACCGTCGTCATCGTGACCCACAATATGCAGCAGGCTGCCCGAGTGAGTGATTACACGGCTCTGCTCTATTTGGGTCGTCTGATCGAATACGGCCCGACTCCCAATATTTTCAGCGCCCCACGGTTGCCGGAAACGGAAGCCTATGTGACAGGACGCTTTGGATAAGGTTCGTCCCCATCGGAAGGAAATCCTTCAGAAGGGCACGCTCGTCGTGCCTGCCGAAATCCAAAGGGTGGTTTAAGGTTGGAAAGCGGACCTGACAAGCAGCTCCATCCAAAAGCGAACCTGAGAGGCAGGTCCCTCGGGGGATGGAATCTCGCTCCCCGGCGAACTCCTGTGAAGGTTTGCCTTGTTGTCGCCAGAGAAAAACCGGGGATGAGTCAACCAGACGCCAAATTGGCAAAACCGCCGTGCCGGTCTACAATCGAAAGAGGCGGTTCTTGCGCGAAACACTGACCAGTAGGCAGATAAAAAAAGGAGCAAGCGTGATGGGCTTGTGGCTGGCGATTTTGAACCTAGGAGAAGCCTTGCTCATCGCTGAGGAAGCGAGCGGGGGAGGCAGCCCGGCGTGGGCACCAGGATATCTTGTGGTCATCCTGGCCACGCTCTTTGTCATGATGATCGCTCTGGCCCCCAGCCGCAGGTCAGATAAAGTCAAGGGAATTGAGTTTAAGGGCACGTCCTGGGGTAAAGTCGTCACTTCAGAGACGGAAAAGAAGAAAGGGCCGGAAGGGCCTCCCCCCGGCGTCTTTGCTCCTGCTCAGATGGCGAAAAAGCGCGGGTGAGCTCGTCGGGTCTCCTCGCCGTCCCTGCCGAACGGGCCCTCGCGCCCGTGCCCCGGTGGTTGCCGTTCGAATTCATCCTGAATTGGGCTCCGCACCTGCGGTCTGCCGACCTGCGTCGGATAGTTGGCCGCACACAGCGGGAGTGCAGTTAGAGGCATCCGGCTGCCGTGGGAAGAGATCTCGAGCTGGCCGTTACCGGCGTTCCACGTGTGTTTCCGTCGTCGGTTGAGATGTTCTTTCCAGAAATTTGGGCGGCCCAATCCGGAAAGTATGCGATTGTGCCCCCAGAAACTCAGCGATCGCACCAACCACTGTCTGCTGTTCTTCTTCGGTGAGATACGGGAAAATGGGAAGCGCCAGCACCTCTCGGCTGGCCAGAAACGTCTCAGGCAAGTCGGTGGGAGCGTAACCCAGGAATTGAAAGCACTCCTGCTCGTGCAGGCCAAGCGGATAATAGATTTCCGTACCTATTCCTCGTTCCTGGAGATACCGGCGAAGGGCGTCCCGCCGTCCGTTGCGTATCCGAATGACGTACTGATTCCACACGTGGCGGCCTTCTACGGTCATTTCCGGCAAAACAATGTGCCGTTCCAAACCGGCTTCCCGAAAGAGGGAGGTGTAGCGTTGTGCGATTTCCTGGCGACGGGCCACCCACTCTTCCAAATGACGGAACTTGACCGCCAGGACCGCCGCCTGAAACGCGTCCATCCGGCTGTTGATACCGATCATGCGATGATAATAGCGGGGATGCATTCCATGAACACGGAGAATGCGAAGTTGGTCGTTGAGCTGGCTGTCGTTGGTAGTCAACATTCCTCCGTCTCCCATCCCGCCCAAATTCTTGGTGGGATAGAAGCTGAGGCAGCCCATCCGGCCCAGCGAACCGACGCGTTTTCCGCTATACTCCGCACCGATCGACTGGGCAGCATCCTCGACGACGGTCACGCCGAAGCGTTCCGCCAGTTCCAAAATCGGCGCCATGTCGGCCGCCTGACCGAAAAGATGAACGGGGATGATGGCTTTGGTGTTCTTCCTGATCAATCGCGCCACATGCTCAGGCGATATGTTGTACGATCGC
>NZ_JACIYL010000078.1 GCF_014359955.1 Thermogutta sp.
GAATTTCTGTGGCGTACTCGGAGGCTAGATCCCCCTTGACCAGTTGTCGCAGAAATTCTGAGGCCCCGTTCCTGTCCAGGTCGGCGGCCTCGGCGTTGTCAAAGCGTCTTGCCGGATCAGGCGCGATCAAAAGACGACAGAAATTGACCAGGGCCTCACTCTTCAGGCATTCCGGAGGCAGGATCGTATGCAATCGCTGCGGCAAGAGCCGTTTGGCCTCCAGCAATTCCGCCCGCTGCAGATTCGGTGGAAAAACCGGCTGACCCGACAGCATCTCGATGAGGACATAGCCCAAGCTGGCCAGGTCCGAACGAGGCGAAATATCCGCGCCGTCGCTGTCCAGGACCTCGGGTGCCGCGTAAAGGGGGGTGCAACTTCTTCGGGACGGGGGCATATCCAGATCGACGGCCGAGCCCACATCCACCAGCTTGGCCGTCCCTGTCTTCTTCAGCATGATGTTGGAGGGCTTGATGTCCCCGTGGACGATACGCCCTCTGTGGAGGGCGGCCAGTCCAGCGAGACAGTCCCGCACGATGGCCACCGCGACTCCTGGTTTCAGCCGCGGCTGAACCGGCCCGGCTGTCACCACAACCTCGTTCAGATACTGCCAGCGGATCGGCTTGACCCGTTGCTCCAGGAGTTGGTACATGCGGTTGGTCAGGAGCCGGGCCAGATCGTACCCGTCCACCCATTCCATCTCCATAATGCGGATACCGTCGCGCTCCAGCCAGTTGTGCACATCCAGGAGGTTGTCGTGCGCGATCTGGGCCACGCGGCTGGAAACCCAACCGATCCGCTGCATCGCCTCCTCATAGGCGGCTTCACTGGGATACGGATCAGGGGCGAAGAATTTGAGGGCCACCGGCAAGGTGAAGCCGTCGGCTCCCCGCCGCTGACTGAGGTACACAACACCCTGGCCCCCATGCCCCAGTTTGCGAATCAGTTGAAGATGCTCCGTCCAGTTGAGACGGCGTCTCTGTTCGATGAGGTCGTGATAGGCCTCCACGAGAGCCTGGAGCCGCTCCCGATTTTGCAAACCGCCCCACGTTCGCGTCAGGCCGATATCGTCTATCGTGGTCGATGTTTCCATAGCCAAGCTGGTTCCTTTCCCCACAGCACCCCACATCCCTGTGACACCAATTCCCTAATCATAAGTTCATCGCGGGCCAAGAGCAAACGCATTTCTGCCCTGGCCTGGCGAGATTACCGGTGCGGTGTTTCATTGAACCACTCTGAAGATGGGTACCCCTTCGGGCAGATGCGTGAAGAAATGGAGGAACCCAACGAACTCACACCCAGACCGAGAAACTTCCTTGGCATGAGGATCGCGACCCTTAATGCGTCCCTACGACGCGACCCGACTCCATTTTGTGGCGAGGGATGAGATGCCACGGGGGCCGTGTGTGGTAGGGGCAATTCATGAATTGCCCTTACCGGAATTGCGCCTATCGGTTCATGGTCAATCCACCCGAATAGTCGGAGCGCAAACGGTGAAATGGATTAGAACGTGCCGTCAGAAGGAGGCTCGTTGGGAAAATCCTTCAGAGGGGCACGCTCGTTGTGCCCGGTGAAAGGGATGGATGATCAAACCTACAACGGCGGACCTGACAAGCAGGTCCCTCCAAAAGCGGACCTGACAAGCAGGTCCCTCCAAAAGCGGACCTGACAAGCAGGTCCCTCCGAATATGGACGTGACGAGCAGGTCTCGCCGGGCTGGGGCTTGCTCCCGCGCGAACCCGTGTGGACGTCTGCGTTCCTGTCGGCAGAGAAAAAGTGAGGATGTGTCCGCCCTCCAATTTGTGGACGCCCGTTGACTTGTGGACGCCCGTTAATTCTGGTGTTACAATAAGCCGGTGCGTAACACGATATCCCTTGCCCGGCCCGCTTGTGCCGCGTGAGGCAATGTCTTGTGCACCGCGTTTGAAGTCGTTCAGCCATATCCATTGCTGCCATGATCAGTGTTCGCCGCCCTCACCTTCTTCGCAGTTGGATGATCATCGCCTGCGCGATCGCGGGATTCTCGTGTAACTCGCGGGCTGATGCCCATTTTCTGGTTCTGATCCCCAATCACGATGTGGTGGAAGAACCTTCCCAGACGAAGCTGGTGTTCGATATCCAGTTCACCCATCCGATGGAGCAAGGGCCGGTCATGCCCATGGCCGACCCGGTCCGGTTTTTCGTCGTTCACAACGGTCGGGCTGAGGATCTGAAATCCGCACTCCAACCGAGAACCCTGGAAGGTCAGCCGGCCTATACAGCGCAGTGTCAGTTGAAGCAACCCGGCGATCATGTTTTCGCGATTGAGCCAGCGCCTTACTGGGAGAAGCTGGAAAAGAAGTGGATTATTCATTACACCAAGGTGGTGGTGAATTTTCTGGGTGACGACGGGCAGTGGGAGCGTCCCATCGGATTGCCGGTGGAAATCCAGCCTCTGACGCGGCCGTACGGTCTCTGGGCGGGAAACACGTTCCGCGGGATCGTGCTGCACGACGGAAAGCCCGTGCCGTTCGCCCGGGTGGAAGTGGAATACTGGAACCAGGATCGCCGCGTTCAGCCGCCCAACGGAAGCCTGGTCACGCAGGTCGTCAAGACCGACGGCCAGGGCGTTTTCTGTTACACCGTGCCCTGGGCCGGGTGGTGGGGCTTCGCGGCACTGATTGAAGGAGAACAGCGACCAGGCCCCGACGGGCAACCCGCCGAGGTGGAATTGGGAGGCCTCATTTGGGTGCGGGCTGTGGATCCGGTTTCGGTTAGCCCGGCCAAAAAAGCCCCCGCACCATAAGCGCGTGGTGCATCGGAAGCTCGACCGGTGGAAACACCTGGAGCACCCTGATTTCCGTTTTCGGCATCGGTTTTGAAGGCGCCAAGCCATGCATATTCCGGACGGAATTCTGACCACAACGACCGCGGGCACGCTGGTGACGGCCGCGGGCTGGGTGGGGACTTTCGCGGGAATCGGTCTGGGACTGGCCAGACTGGAACCGGATGAGATCCCCCGGGCAGGGCTGCTCACCAGTCTGTTCTTTGTCGTGTCCCTCATTCAAATTCCCATGGGCCCGATTGCTTTCCACCTGGTACTTACCGGACTCATGGGACTCGTACTGGGATGGACGGCCTTCGTCGCGGTCTTTGTGGCGACGGGGCTTCAATGGCTGTTTTTTGGGGCAGGCGGGCTGACAACTCTGGGGATCAACACGTTCAACATGGCGTTTCCGGGTGTGTTTTGCGGATATTTATTTCGGGGATTCGTTCGCTCACCGAAACCCTTCCTGGTGACAGCCGGTGGGTTTGCCGCTGGTGCGACGGCCGTTCTCCTCAGCGCATGTTTGACCGCTCTGTGTGTTGCGCTGGCTGGAAAGGAATTTCACATCCTCTCCTGGATCGTGTTTGCAACCGACGGGGTGCTTGCATTGGGAGAGGGTTTCATCACCGCGGCAGCCACTCATTTTCTTAGACGCGTCCAGCCCGAGGTGTTCCGTGCCCCACTTTTGACGCCCGAATCGGGTTGACGCATTCAAGAAGTTGACAAGCAGTTCAAAGAAATTCCTTGCTTCTACCTGATGATGCTTCCTTTCAGAAGGGTCATCCCGGTGTTGCGACACACCCCAACGATGACATGGGTGTTCCTCGTGTCAATAGCTTGCTGGGCGATGAGCCTGGAAAAAGCCTCCGCCCACACGCTGTATGTGTTTGCCTCCGTTGACGGAAGCTCGATCAAAGGCCGGGTGTATTTACCGGGTGGAACACGCGTCCCAGATGCGGAAATCCGCCTGACCACGCCCGAGGGGAAGGTCGTCGCCACAACGAAGTCCGATGCGGAGGGAAACTTCACTCTGAAGCCCCCGTTCCGCAGCGATTTCAGCGTCGTCGCCATGACCACTGACGGCCATCAGGCCCACTGGGCCATCTCCGCCGACGAACTCGCCGAGTTGCCACTTCCGCCCAATTTGTCAACCGGTGAGTCTGAGGCGCACTCCTCCGAGGTTTCCGCCGATTCTCACCCTGCCCCCTCAGGCTCCTCCAACAGTCACAGTCGGGAGGACACGCCAACGACGGGTACGGCCGTCCCTCTCGCAGACTTAAAGTCTGAAATGAACATGCTCAAAGCCCAGGTGGTTAAACTCCGCGAAGAATGGCAGGAGTTTCGGTCGGCCACCCAGTTGCGCGACGTGCTCGGGGGATTGGGCTATATCCTTGGCATCACCGGGATTGCGTTTTATATTCTGGCACGAAAGCGAGATCGTTCCTGACTGTCGGCACAGGGTGTGCCCTTTGGATTGGGTTTCCGACCGTTCGGATTGCTCTGATGAATCGCCAGTGGGATGAATTGGAACAAGCGGCTGCTCCCGGCCCGCGGATCATCGACGCGTTTGACCCGCGGTTGCGGGTAATCGCGCTTCTCCTCTTTGCCACGGCGGCTGTTTTTGCCAGGCAGGGCCCCACCCTTTTGGGACTTGCTGTGTTGAGCGGCGTCCTTCTGGCTTTTGCACGTTTTTCACTCAGCCGCACATTGCGACGGATTCTCCCCCTTGTGGGTTTCGGACTCGTGCTGGTCGGCGTGCTGCCCTGGACGGTTCCCGGCCAACCGCTGGGACCCGGCTGGCTCGCCCATGCAAGTTGGGACGGTTTGTATCAGGCCGTAACGATCTGGGCCAAAGCCACGATTGTTCTGGTGGGTGCCGCCGGACTGGTGGGCACGCTGGAAATTCCCGTTCTGGGGCACGTGCTCGCCCATTTTCATCTTCCCCGCAAGCTGGTGCAAATCGTCCTGCTGAGTATTCGTTATCTCAAAGTTCTGGAGGACGAATACCATCGCCTGCACACGGCGATAAGAATACGGGGGTTTCGTCCCGGGTGGAACTGGTGGACTTTTCACACCTACGGCCAGATGGTCGGTATGCTCGTTGTGCGTAGTCTTGCCCGATCAGACCGCATTCTGGCGGCCATGAAGTGTCGCGGATTCAAGGGATATTTCTATCTGTGGCGGCATTTTCATTTCAGTGGGCGCGATATTTGGTTCGTGGCGGCCCTTTCCCTCGCCGGACTGGCCTATTTGCGACTGGAGCATCTCCTGTGACCGTGCCACTCCATTTGCACGAGAGAGCAGCCACACCCGGGGATTCACCGGTCGCCGAGCCCCCCGAGACTTCCCATCCTGCGCCGCCCGCGGTCGCCACTCATCCCGCCATCCAAAGCAGCATGCGACCCGATTCCGTGGGTTGCGAGCCCTCGTCGCCGCTCATCCGCCTGGACGGGATTCATTTCCAGTACGAAGGGCAGCCGCCTCTGTTTCAGGGGCTTGCGTTTCAGCTCTCCGCCGGTGAGAAGGTCGGGATCATTGGGGCCAACGGCAGCGGCAAGACCACGTTTCTGCTCATGCTGATGGGATTGGTACAACCGCAAAGGGGAACGATCGAGATTTTCGGTCGGGTTCGTACCCGGCCGGCGGATTTCGAGGATCTGCCGGGAAAAATCGGTCTGCTCTTCCAGGACAGCGATGACCAGCTCTTCTGTCCCACCGTGGCTGAGGATGTGGCGTTCGGCCCATTCAATCAAGGGAAGAGCGTGGCAGAAGTGCGCCAGATCGTTCGCCGAACGTTGGCGGAGTTAGGCCTGGAGGGCTGGGAGAACCGCATCACCTACCGACTTTCGGGCGGAGAGAAAAGACTCGTTGCGCTGGCCACCGTCCTGGCGATGGATCCGCAAATTCTTCTTCTGGACGAACCCACCACGGGACTGGATCCCACAGCGTCAGCCCGGGTAGAAGCGTCACTGGCGAGGCTGCCGCAGGCCATGATCATCGTCTCCCATGATCGGGACCTGCTGGAGCGGCTGTGCCACCGCCTTCTCATTTTGCAGGAAGGGATTTTTCTCCCCTACCCGAAAGAGGACGCGCGGAGCTGACGCTTTTCCTGGTCATCATGCTTCCCACGATCGCCACCCGGGTCATCCCCCTGCTTGATACTGCCGCCACGCCCGGCCTCTCGCTGGTTATGCCCGCCCTTGACTCCGGCATTGTGACGCACCCAATTCACTGGTTGGGTACAAGTTCCCTTCCTGCCCGAGTTGCCAGGGCCCGCCAGACGGGCAGCTCGATGGTCTCTGCGTAGAACCGTGCGGAGCCATCGACGTGGACGGCATTGACGCCGCCCGGGTGAAAGCTGCGGGCGGTCACAATCGCGTAGGTGGGAGCCCCGTTGATTCCGTTCTTCCCCTCCTGCCAGGAGTTGTAGTCGCAATCTTCCGTTTTTCCGCCGATGTCACAGGGCACGCGGGTGTTGGGGGGAAAGCATGCGGTGAAGCCGGTATGATGGACACGCCCGTCCGGCCATTCGGTGTGACCGGTGGTTTTCGCTTCTCCCGCCGATGCGACAACAGTCGAGGCCTCGGCTGCGGAAGCCGGAATGTTGGTGGACGGCGGCCCGCCGTTCCGCCGATACGGCTGCCAGGCTTTGACTTCCGACGCCAGCAGTGTGTGGCTCGTGCCATCGATGACCCCCGCCCAGGTCACCGCCGAGTTGGGAAAGGCGATGCCGTCGCCGCCTCTTCCCGTGACGGGGTCGTACACGAAGTACACACCGAGATTGAACCCGTAGGTCGTCGGATACAGACGTGGCTTTCCGGCCCCTGTATCCCGTATTTCTGAAGATTTGGGATCGCTGGGACAGGCAAACACGGGGATCCGGACGCCATCAATCACGAGTTGTGAATCCCAGGCTTCCACCAGGTTCACCTGCGAGCCGAGCGGCACCTGCTCTATAAAAGGTAAAATCCGCCCGTGCACTCCCCATGACACGTTATTGCCCGTCGCCTGGACGGTGCGGTCCACAATCGCACTCGAGGGAAAACACCCCCAGTTGCTGGCGTAATTATGGACCGCCAGTCCGAGTTGCTTGAGGTTGTTGAGACATTGAGCTCGCCGAGCCGCCTCCCGTGCTGCCTGCACGGCCGGCAGCAAAAGCGCGATGAGCAGTCCGATAATCGCAATGACCACCAGAAGCTCAACGAGGGTGAATGCCAAACGCCCATCATGCATGGGTCGCAACGTCTTCATGTCACGTCACTCCGTAGTTCTCAGTTCTGTAAGAAAACCTTGGCAGCCAAATTCGCGTGATTGTCAGTGGCTCCATTGACAGCCCGACAGGACTGCCCCCCGACCGCCGCCCAATTCCCGACAACCCGCTCTTCCCGTCGGCGTAAAATCTCCCATTTCGGGAAAAGGACGCTTCGCTATTGCAAAGGCCATTCCAACTTGCCCCACAGCAGGGGGAAAACGGGCAGGCACGTGAAAATCCCCCAAAAACCGCATCGAAGGACAGGACGAGCGTCCCACATGCCAGCCAAACAACACCGGCCGGTGTCGCGGCGATCGACACCGTGTCGCATGGATCGACACCCTTCCAGCAGAAGGGCCAAAACTTCACAATGAAAAATGGCGCCCAGTGTGTTCGCCAGCTCCATCCCAGGGCTGAAAATTGGTGCAAGGACTGGAAGGCGCGGCGCCGTTCCACAGGAGCGAGACAGTGGTTCTCCACCAGACGGAACCCAGTTACGTCAAACTCCACGCGAGTGGTGAGCTAAAAAAGCGCGCGGAAGCGGCCATCGCTCGGCTGGCGGAATGCACCCTCTGCCCCCGGCAATGTGGAGCCGATCGGTCACGCGATGAGCCGCGGGGTTCGTTTTGCGGCATTGGTCGATACGCCTGGGTCTCCAGCGCCTTTCCTCATCACGGCGAGGAACCGTGCCTTCGCGGCTGGAATGGCTCGGGAACGATTTTCTTCTCCGGGTGCAATCTCCGCTGCGTATTCTGTCAAAACAACGACATCAGTTGGTACCGCACGGGCTCCCCCTGCGATGCCCAGCGTTTGGCACGACTGATGATCCGGCTTCAGGAATTAGGTTGCCATAACATTAATTTCGTCACGCCCAGCCATGTGGTCGCGCAGATACTGGAGGCCCTTCCCATCGCCGTGGAAGAGGGGCTGCGCATTCCCCTTGTTTACAACTCAGGTGGTTATGATTCAGTGGAAACACTGCACCTCCTCGACGGAGTGATCGATATTTATATGCCGGATATCAAGTTCACCGATCCCGCGGTTGCGGAGCGCTTCGCGCATGCGGCCGACTACTGGGAAGTTTGTCGGGCGGCCGTCCGCGAGATGCATCGGCAGGTCGGCGATCTCATCCTCGATGAGCGCGGCCTGGCCGTGCGTGGGCTTCTCGTGCGCCACCTGGTGATGCCCAACGGTCTTGCTGGCACCGAAAAAGTTATGCGATTCCTGGCCGAGGAGATCTCCCCGCATACCTACGTGAACATCATGGCGCAGTATCGGCCGGAGGGTCGGGCGTGGGACTTTCCCGAAATTGCGCGACGCTGCACTCCCCAGGAATATCAGGAAGCCGTGGCGATGGCCCGACGGGCGGGCATTTACCGACTGTGCCGCGATTGATGGCTGACGGTCGTTCCACAGAAGAAAAGTCCAGCCAATCGGTGAGCTTTTGGGAGAATTGAGAAAACCTCTCTAACATTCGCGGTGGTTATCAGGAAGATTTTCGATGTCCAGAAGAAAACCGTTGGGGCTTTTCATCACCGGAACAGATACAGGAGTGGGAAAGACCTACGTCGGGGCGCTCATTGCCCGAGAGCTTGTCCGGGCCGGACTCCGCGTGGGCGTTTACAAGCCGGCGGCCAGCGGCTGTGTTCGGAAAAAAGGGGAACTCATTTCGGAAGATGCGTTGACCCTGTGGGAAGCCGCTGGAAGGCCGCTGTCTCTGGAACAAGTCTGTCCTCAACGGTTCGAGGCCCCGCTGGCGCCCCATCTCGCGGCGCGCCTGGAAGGCAAAGCCGTTGACTGCCAGCTTCTGCGGGAGGGCCTCCGTCCCTGGCAGCAGTGGGCGGACGTGGTCCTCATCGAGGGTGCCGGCGGCCTGATGTCGCCCATCAGCGATGAGGATTATGTGGCTGATCTGGCTTACGAATTTGGCTATCCCCTGCTGGTGGTGAGCAAAAATGTCCTGGGCACAATCAACCACACCCTTCTGACGCTCATTGCGGCCACCACCTTTCGCGAAGGACTGGACATCGCGGGAATTGTCCTCAACGAACCGAATCCACGCGATCCCGAGGACGTAAGCGTCGAAAGCAACCTCGCCGAGCTGGCGGCGCGGTGCGTCCCTCCCGTTCTGGCCCAGGTGAAATACGGGGAAAACCGATTTGAACCCCAGGTGGAGTGGAGCACAATTGTGCAGAAGTCCCGGCCGAAGAAGTTGCCCGATTGGTGAAATCGTGACCCGTGCACCAGCGTTGGTTCGTGATGCAGTGCCATCCGGCGGGCACGGCCGAATGCCTGGGCGTTTCGGGCACCGGTTTCTGGGCACCTATTCCGGTTAATCATGAAGACGATTCGTGACTCGCTACCGAAGTCCGGTCTGGCAAACCTCGATATAACTGGACTTTGTGAAGGTTCAATCGCTGTGACTAAAATGAAAGAGTATGAGCACGGCAAGTACCATCACCCGATATTACGGTCCAGCCTGGGAAGAAGACCCGCCGCTTCTGGAGTGGGATGATTGGCCGGTGCGCGACCATCCCACCACGGCGGTGATCTTTTTGCTGACGTTGGCGTGTGCGTCGGCGGGGGTTTTCCTTGTGACCGGGAGACTTTTCTGGACGGTCTTTGCGGACCTGTTTCTGGTCGCGTCCTTCGCCAGGGCGCTGCTCCGGGCGACGTATCGCTTGGGTCCGTACGGTGTGGAGCGGATCGTCTTCGGCAGGCTCCAGCGGATTCCCTGGCGGGCCATCCGCGCCGTACGTATCGTCGATCAGGGGGTATTTCTTTTCGACACGCGGGAGCCCACTCCTGTGGACACGCTTCGCGCGGTCTTCGTGCCGTTCGGCCCGCACCGCGAGGGAGTGCTCGCGCGGCTGGAATTCTACCTCGCTTCTCGCAAAGGGATATCCGAAGCCGTCAGTCGACGGC
>NZ_JACIYL010000780.1 GCF_014359955.1 Thermogutta sp.
CCCGTCATAGTACACCAGGCCGTTGGGATCGTTCGTCCAACCCACCCGCGGGGAAAAATGGAACTGCGGTCGATATGCTTCCCGATAGAGGTTTTCCGGCCAAACCGGGGCGTCGCTCTGCCGCAGACGTTTTTCCACCAGAACGCGGGCAGAGCGGGGACGGATTTCCCAGCGCACCGTCTGGCCGTGATAATCACGCAGATCAATCGCCGCCCAAAATCTCACGTCTGAATCGTCTTCGGCAATGTGAATGTCGAAATAGCGGAGGACTCGATCACCCAACATGAGGCGACAGTGCGTCCGCGGTCCTTCCCCGGCCACGGGAAGGAGCAGGTACCGCGACTGGACCGCTGTCTCCAGGGGCTTGAGGTGCTCCTGGGGATTGCGATCGGTTTGAAGGATGTAATCTACGTTGATGTGTCCCCATCCCCCGGTTCGGCGATCGACGATCCGCAGGACAGCAGTGCGGCCTTCAAACTCATGGACGTCCCAGACGGCCCAATCCAGCTCTTCTGAGCCGCCGGGCGCGGTGTTCGGTCCCGTGGCGCGACGCACGCTCTTCCCATCCACGAGGAGTTCCATATAGGTTTCTTCCGGATAGCCGCCCCCGCCGATAAGAAAGGCGAGGTAGTGCCGCTCGATGGTGAAGGGAGGACTCGTCAGCATCCCCACCGTACTGTCCCCACCGTAATACGAATTGACCAGCCGACGGCCGTGATAGCCCGTCACTTCCATTTGCCGCGGGAGTGTGCCGCTCGCCGGGCCGGGACCGAACGCTTCCCCCTCGGCCACCCAGGGCGCGTAAAAATCGCGTTCAAAATCGTCCACGAGAATATCGGGACGAACGGGTGGCTCCGCCTTTTCGCCGGCGCTTAAAATCCCCACTATCACCCAACTCCACGATAACAATCCAATCATCGCGATTGTCTTCACGGCGTATGTCTCCTTTCAGGAGCACGACCTGGTCGGCGGTACTGTGGCCGACGCGGAATCGGTTCCCAGAAGCCGGCGCTCGATTTCCTCCAGGGGGATTCCTTTTGTCTCGGGCATGACAAAAATCACCCACAGAAGTTGCAGGACCATCATCGCCGCATAAAACGCGAAGGCGTGTCCCCCGGATGCCGCGGCAATGACCGGAAACGTCCAGGAAATCAAAGCGCACATGAACCAGTGGGTAAAACTTCCCAGGGCCTGTCCCTTGGCGCGGACGGTGTTGGGAAAAATCTCACTGATAAACACCCAGATCACCGCGCCCTGACCGAATGCGTGGGACGCAATAAACACCACCAAGCTGGCCAGCACAATGATGTTGCCCAGCCGATCGAAGTGCGTGCCATAAATATAGAAGGCCGCCGCTGTGGTCGCCAGACTGACAATGTAGCCGATAGATCCCACGAGCATGAGGAATTTTCTGCCGAAATAGTCGATGACGCTCATGGCCAGCAGCGTGAAGATGAGGTTCGTTCCGCCAACCACCACGGCCTGGAGAAACGCCGCGTCCTTCTCCGCCCCTGCCATCTCGAAAATCCGCGGGGCGTAGTAGAGCACCGCGTTAATCCCCGAAAGCTGATTGAAAGCGGCAATGGCGATCGCCAGCAGCACCGGCCGAAGATACCGACGGCAAAAGAGCGGTTCGTTGAGAGCCGCATCGTGGAGGGAAGCCTGCACCTCCCGCACGAGTTCCTCGGCCTCTTCGCGGGAAGCACCGAGCTTTTCAAAGACCGCACGGGCTTCCACACACCGTCCCCGGGCCACCGACCATCGCGGACTCTGGGGCGTAAAGTAGAGAAGCAGCCAGAACAACCCCGCCGGAAACGCCTCCACACCCAGCATCCACCGCCATTCCACATCCCCCAGGTTAAGCAGCGCAATGCAGTAATTCGAAAAGAACGCCAGCAGAATACCGAACACAATATTGAACTGTACAACAGCCACCAACCTTCCCCGCCATTTGGGCGGCGAGATCTCGGCAATGTACATGGGCGCCACAACGGAGGCCCCACCAACCCCCAGCCCGCCAATAAACCGGAAAAAGACCA
>NZ_JACIYL010000781.1 GCF_014359955.1 Thermogutta sp.
AGCCCCGCACTCCATACGTGGAACCGGGCACGACAAGCGTGCCCCTCGGATCCGCCTCTTCGCACTGACCCACTTGTCGGGCCCAATCTACTTGTCGGGTCCGTATCTTGGAGGCACGCGCTTGGCACGCCCGGCGGAGTTTTCCCTATCTGAAGGCTTCCATCTGCCATATAATGAGTGATTCTCAAGCTGACCGGTTAGGTATTTCGACATTCGGGAGCGCAGGTGAGACCAATGGCCGAAAAACAGGTTGAAAAAGTCATCATTATCGGTAGCGGGCCCGCCGGGTGGACGGCGGCCATTTATGCGGCCCGTGCCGCTCTTAATCCGCTGCTCTTCGAGGGGGCGATCAACGAAGAAAATGCCCGAAACGGCACGCTCCCCCTGGGGCAACTGGCCCTCACCACCGAGGTGGAAAACTTTCCGGGATTTCCGCCGGGGGACCTCTCCGGATATCTGGAAACGGCCCTGCCGGAGGAACGCCGTGCCTATCTTCCCCCGCATAACAAACACGGAATCACCGGCCCCGAGTTGATGGAGCTCATGCGGCAGCAGGCCATCCATTTTGGCACGCGGGTCATCACGGAAGACATCGTGGAAGTTGACTTTTCCGTCCGGCCGTTCCGCTTGAAGGCTTCTAACGGAGAGACCTATGAGAGTCGGGCGGTGATCGTGGCAACCGGCGCCCGCGCCAACTATCTGGGGCTGCCTTCTGAAGAACGATTCAAAAACAAAGGGGTCAGTGCCTGTGCCGTGTGCGACGGGGCTCTGCCGCGATTTCGAAACCGGCCGGTGGCCGTCATCGGGGGCGGTGATTCCGCTGTGGAAGAAGCCACTTATCTGGCCCATTGGGCGTCGAAAGTCTATCTCGTGCACCGGCGGGACCAGCTTCGGGCGTCGAAGATCATGGCCCAGCGGGCACTCTCTCACCCCAAGATCGAAATCCTCTGGAACCGCGTTGTCGATGAGGTCCTCGGCGACGACGAAAACGGGGTGACGGGCCTTCGCCTGAAGAGCACGGTGGGTGAACCCGACCTGACGATCGAGGTAAGCGGGATGTTTCTGGCCATCGGCCACACGCCCAACACGGCCTTCCTCAAAGGTCAGCTCGAGCTGACGGACAAGGGCTACATCAAACTGACCACGCCGTTCCGCACCTACACAAGTGTGGAAGGAGTCTTTGCGGCGGGAGATGTCGCCGACGACTACTACCGACAGGCGGTGACGGCGGCCGCCAGCGGTTGCATGGCAGCCCTCGATGCCGAGCGATGGCTGGCTGCCCAGGAGAGTTGATCGGTTCGCGAGAGGAATTGGACGGGGAGAATTCTCCACGACCGGCGCAGGGACGGCCGGAGTCGGCGGTCTCCAGACGAAAGGCTCACGGAGTGCGTCCGCCGGGAGAAGCCGATCCAGCGAGCCGAGGAAAACATTCACGGAGGCGCAATGATGGCGGAAAAAATTTCTGTCGCTCAGGCACGGCGTCCGGAGGCGATTGGAAAAGAGGTCCTCCTCCAGGGATGGGTTCGCACCCGAAGAGACTCCAAAGGCGGCTTCAGCTTCCTGGAGCTGAATGACGGCTCCTGCCTGGGCAACATCCAGATCATCGCGGACAATCGCCTTCCCAATTACGAGAGCGAAGTGAAACGCCTGACCACTGGCTGCAGCATCGCTGTGGAGGGGGTGGTGCAGGCATCGCCCGGCCGGGAACAGGCCACCGAGGTGCTGGCCAGCCGCATCGTCGTGTACGGCTGGGCCGATCCGGAAAAATATCCCCTCCAGAAAAAGCGGCATTCCTACGAGTTCCTGCGAACCATCGCGCATTTACGTCCCCGCACGAATTCCTTCGGCGCTGTAGCGCGGGTCCGCAACGCGATGAGCTTTTCCATCCATCGTTTCTTTCAGGAGGAGGGTTTCCTTTACATCCACACGCCGATTATCACGGCCTCCGACTGCGAAGGGGCGGGGGCCATGTTCCGCGTCACGACTCTGGACCCGCTCTCCAAGGAGCCACGCAATCCCAGCCAGGACTTCTTCGGCC
>NZ_JACIYL010000782.1 GCF_014359955.1 Thermogutta sp.
GCGATATCAGGGATGGAATCTGTCCTTCAACGTGTCCGTGGAATTCGACGATTACCGCGAACGATTCCGCTGGGTCATCCGCGGCATCAAATTCCTCCAGGAAGGCATCCGCTACAACGAGCGCGAGCCGGTTCTGTACGGCGACGTGGGATGGACCTATGGCTGGAAGATCGGAATGGCCGACGAAAGCAAGCAATTCCGGCGGCTGTTCATGGATCCCGCCGATCCATACGAAATCCACCAGGGGCGTCCCCCGCGTGACAACTGGCTGGTGGGAAAAGACTGGTACCGAGAAGCGGAACGACTCACCGACCAGGGGGCCATCCTGCGAACCACACCCCTGATCTTCTACTCCCACCGGCCCAAATTCCAGATGAACTACGCGGAAGCCATCGAGAAAGAGGGCACCTTTGGTGAAACGGCGATGGATGCCTGGAAAACTGGATGGCATGAGTTCGTCAACGAATTCGGCCATCGGGAACTTCCCAGCGGTTACGAAGACTTCCCCACCATTCGCCTCTATGAGCGCGAGCTTCTCCTCCAGCAGGCACGGGAGCTCGCCCAACAGATCGACGAGCTCGCGCCCGGACTGCGGGAACAATTACTGGCTGAACGTCGCAAAGAGCTGACGCCGGAAGAACGGGAGGCCTACGACACCCCGCCCTACGATCGCACGGCCCGCCAGGCGGACCTCGCGCTGTCCGCCGAGATTAAAATGCGGCTCACCCACGAGCAGGTGGCACGGCGCATCACGGACCCGGCCAAGCGGAAGAAAGCCCTGGAACTTGCCCGCAAGGCCATGGAGCTGGAACGTCGGGCGCAGATCGTCGAACACAATCGCACAATTGTCAACTACGACTACTGGAAACGACACGCGGAAGTGGAACAGCAGCCTGAAGCCGTCGCCGCTCGGGAAGCCATGTACCAGTCTCTGGAAGCCTATCACAACAACGACCACATCACGGCCATGGAGCTGTTTCTCGAAGCGGCTCGACGATGGAAGAAAGTCATCGAAAAGAACCCGGATATTCAATATGACGACGGCTTTGTCAATGATCTGTCCGATATCACCGACCGTTACATGCGGATCCTCGACCAGCTCGACGAGGTCTTTCCTGAGGATTTCGCGCTCCAGGGCATCATTCACCGCCGGGTGAAGCGGCGGCCGGAATATCAGATCGCCATGGAAAAGGTGGCCACCGCCCAAAAGGCCATCCAGGCGGGAGATTTGGGCCAGGCACGCTCCGATCTTGAGGAAGCCTTCAGCCGCTTCCACGAATTGACGGAACTGGTGAAAAGCCTGAAATTGCTCTCCGACCGACAAACCATCAACGACATGATGAACGCCATCAACCTCTACGATTCGGTGATGGTCAAACTTGGAGACGTCTTCCCCCGGAATTTTGTGCTGGCCGATATCATCCGCATCCAGTGCCTGCACACTCCTGAATTGGTGGCCATCAAGCGGCACGCGGCCGTGGCCAATTCCATCCTAACCGCGGGAGTCAATCCTGCCAACCTGGCGAAGGCGCGGGCGGAGTTCGAACAGGCTCT
Source organism: Thermogutta sp. (assembly GCF_014359955.1). Lineage (GTDB taxonomy): Bacteria > Planctomycetota > Planctomycetia > Pirellulales > Thermoguttaceae > Thermogutta. The sequence continues at coordinate 1,555 of NZ_JACIYL010000782.1, forward strand.
GCCCCAGGCTGCCGCTTTGCTCAAGAAATTCCCACACCTGGCCCGGCTCTCGGATCGGCGAACCGCCACGGAAATCGCCGAGCTGGATATCAATTACAACCGATTGCTCAGCACGATTGGCGAAAGCCTCCCGGATAACTATCCGCTCCGTGAATTCCACGAAAAAGTTGTGCCCATCCTTCAGAAAGAATATTCGGAACCCGCTCAGCCGGAGACGCAACCCACCTCCGCAAAATCGGGGAGTTCCTCCAACACGTGACGGGTGGCGCCGTGGACTGCCGTACACAGCAGGTAGCAACGGGGGCAGCATTTGATGGTCCGTTCAGAGATGGCGTGCGGTCCGAGATGTGTTTTCAAACCCAAAGAGGCTCCCACGTGAGCGCCCTCTTCCATGCCATCCGCGCTGTGATGCGTTGGCCACAGCAGGCGCTCGTGGCACTCATTCTCGCGGGCATGGCGGCCGTCTGGTTGACGTCGGGAATT
>NZ_JACIYL010000783.1 GCF_014359955.1 Thermogutta sp.
GCCACCGGCCGATTGCTGGTCTATCTGGCGTGTCCAAACCTCTCGGAAACCGAACCGCACGTTCAGGCGTTGCCGGTGCAGTTTCTGCCGGGCGAAAGGCTCCAGATGTTCGGGCGATTACGGCGGTCCTTTCCTGCCATGAACCCGGGCGAATTCGATCTCCGCACCTACCGTCGCGAAGACCGGATCCTGGCGGAATTGAGCGTCCCTTCTCCCGAGTGCATCACCCGGCTTGCCCCAGCCTCTTTTTGGAATCCGCTAACCCTGCTGGGATGGTGGCGGCTTCATGCGGCGCAAACGCTGAAAGAATATCTTTCCCCAGAAAATCAGCCGCTCGCCCAGGCACTCCTTCTCGGATTTCGGACGGAAATTCCCGACGAATTGGAAAGATCGCTGCTCCAAACCGGCACGATTCATCTCCTGGCCATTTCAGGCCTCCACGTGGCCATTTTGGTCGGGGTCTTCAACGCCGTGTTCTGGACGCTGAGAGTTCCCTATCGCTTGCGGATTGGCTTACTTCTTGTCGTGATCGCCGTTTACGCTGTGATCAGTGGAGGGCAGCCGAGTACCATTCGCGCGGCCACCACGTTCAGCGTGCTCCTGTTGGGGACGCTCTTCTATCATTCGTTCTGGTCCTTGAACGCCCTGGCTTTTGCAGCCCTGGTGATTCTGGCCTGGAATCCGGCGGCTCTCTTTCGGCCGGGACCCCAGCTTTCCTTCCTGGGGGCGTCGGTCCTCATCATGGTGGGAAGGCGATATTTTGCGGGCACAGGGGGGACTCTGAACAGGGATGTATCGTCCAACCCCCCACGCTTTGCCTGGGTTGCCGCTTTTTCGGAGTGGTTGGTTCCCACTCTGGTGATCACGGTGAGCATTTGGGTGATGTCCTGGCCGCTGGTGTGGCACTCCTTCCATATCATCAGCCCCTTGGGGATGGTGCTCACACCCGTGCTCATCCCGCTCATCACCGGCACGCTTGCCACGGGATTTGGATTGCTTTTTGTGGGCCCTCTTTGGTCGGCCGGAGCCTGGCCGCTGGCATGGTTGTGTGACGCCTGTCTGACCGGCTGTCGCTGGCTCATTCAGCACGCGGAATACACTTTTCCGCTCTATACCTGGCAGCCGGCGCCGCCCACGTGGTGGGTTGCCGGGGTGTATGGATGGTGGATGCTGCTTCTGCTGGCCAGCGGCGGACCCACGCGGCGTCTGACACGGCTGCTGTGGACGGGGCTTGGTGGATGGCTGCTGGGCGGCATTGTCTTTCTTTTCTTTCCCGCTGCTCAGGACGCCCGAAACTCCCACGATTTGCGGATGACGGTCCTCTCCGTGGGCCACGGTTTGGGAATCGTCATAGAGGCCCCCAACGGAGAAGTCTGGCTATACGATCTGGGGAGTCTGGGGGGTGGCGACCGGGCGGCATGGGCGGCGACCTCCACGCTGTTTTCCCGGGGTTTGCGGCGTCTTGATGGAGTGTTGCTCTCCCACGCGGACCTTGACCACTACAACGGTCTGCCGGATCTCTGCCACTATCTCGCGGTGGGACAGGTGATGGTCACACCCAGGATGTTTCAGGCGACCGCCCGTCGTGAACCTGGCGTGCGGGCACTCGAGGAACTCATCGCCCACCGAAAACTGCCCCTGCGCACAATCGCTGCTGGAGATACCTGGTGGTGGGGAGATTGCCGCGTAACGGCCCTTCACCCCCCGAGCGATTGTGCGGGTTTGACGGACAACGCGGCCAGTCTCGTGCTGTGCGTGGAATATGCAGGCAGGCGAATCCTGCTGACCGGAGACCTCGAAGGGCCGGGCCTCGACGCCCTCTTGAACGGTCCCCCCATGTCCGCAGACGTCCTCGTGGCACCGCATCACGGCACAGCCCGGTCCCGGCCGGACGAACTCGTGCAGTGGTGCCGTCCGCAGTACGTGATCATCAGCGGAGGCTGGGCGAGCCTCGGTAATACAGAAGCTTTTACGGGGGAACTTCCACGCGAGAACGGTTCCTCAGCAAGCCTTCACAGGGTGTTTCATACGGCGG
>NZ_JACIYL010000784.1 GCF_014359955.1 Thermogutta sp.
AGCGGTAATAGACTTCGAGGATCATGACAGCCAGGGCGGTGGTGTAAAGCCGACCACCCACCCGGGAGTGTGGGTCGTCGAAATACCAGCTTCCCGCCTCGTGTCCCTCAGTGGCCTGCGTTTTGATGAGAAACTCCCGCATGGTCTCGTTCCAGCGTTTCCAGTCGGAACCGCCCCAGTGCCGCATCACCTGGGTGGCATAGTAGTCGTAGTAGAGATCGGTTTCGGAAGGCCCCCACTCTGCCAGGTGGGCGATGCCCCGGGCAAGAGGCGGATGCTGCCGGGGCCAGCCCGCATACATCCGGCAGAGCAGGCCGATGGCGGTAGTGCTATGCCGCGGACTGCGATCCTGATAGCCGTAAAGGGCCCCTTCCTCGCTGGCCACGCTGTCCAAAAAGCGCTGGGCCGCGTAGTGTACCGAGCGATCGACCTTCAGCCCAGCCATCTCCGCGCTTTTCAGGGCCATGAGCTGCCACCCGGTGACTGTCGTGTCACCCGGTTCTCCCGGCCGATAGCGCCATCCACCCCCGGCCTTATCCTGCGCATATTCGATAAATCGAATGGCCTCCTGGGCGGGCTGCCTCAAGGCAGGGTCCCTGGTCATGGCGAATGCTTCGCAGAGCACGATGGCCACCAACCCCTGCGCGTACATCCCATTCTTCATACCCTCCTGAAAGTCAAGTCCTTTGTCGGTCTGCCGTCCGCGACGCAGCAGGTAATACAATCCCCGGTGAACCGTGTCGATGTAGGGCCCGCTGCGATGGGTGTATCCGGCGCCAAGAAAAGGCAACAGTGCGAGTGCCGTGGCCGCGGTGGTGCTGGGCTCCGTCCCTGGATTACGGCAGTATCCCCGGCACGAACGCACTTTCAAATCGAATCGCCAGGAACCATCTTCCTCCTGATGGACCGCGATCCACCGCAGACCACGTTCCACCGCCTCTTCGCTCTCGGTCGAACCGTCTGCAAGGATGACGAGCTTTGCCCGCATCTCCGGTGTCCGGCCTTCCAGACCGCCTCCGCTGGGACGGTCCAAATGCGATAGATAGTCGGGCTCCTCGTTGCCCCAGGGACGAGCGGGATCGAGCGGGCCGGTATTCCGCGCGCCGGTGGTGACGCTCTGTTCATTCCCTTCTTCCTCGCCCAGGATGTTCACTGTCGCCGGGGTCAGGGCGAAGGACTGTTCCGTAAGCAGCGACCGCTCCTCAGGCCGTGTCTCGAGGATGAGGTCGCTTTCCAACAATGGCGCGTTGACCGGGAGATTTGCCGTGGCCACCAGGTTGATGCCGCTAAACCGCTGTGGTGTGTGAATGATCCAGAGAGAGAAAACAACCAGAAGAACGGCGTGAACGAGGGCACTTACGAGGAAACTGACCAGTCCGCGACGCCACTCGCGTTGAGAGGGGATTGACTCTTGAAGCGCTGCCCTTTCTTCCCCGGGCAGCATGGATTGAATTTGCTGGGATTCGGCAAGGCGGGCGGGTTTAATAAGCGGAACACGGACGGCCGTCCATTGAAGACCATGCTGCGACTGATCCGGCCTGGCCGATTGTCCAGATTGAGCGGACCGAACCTGTTTTTCCGAAGAACCCGACCGAGGCGCTCTTGACGATTCTTCTGATGGCAGCGAGGCTTTTTCGGACGACGGGAAACCGGCTGGCTGGGAATCACCCTCCGGCTGTCGTCGCAGCTTTTCCTCGCCCATGACACCTGCTCAAGTCTGCACAAAATAAACGATTTAGGATACTTCGAGAAATTATATCACGGGATTAGGCAGTTCCCCGGACTGGGAGATGCGAGTCGACCGTGGGTAGTTGGGGCACGGCAGCACGGTTCTTTCTGTCAATCGGCCACGAGACTCACCGGCGAAGCATCTCCTGTCCTGCCATGCGGGTCATTTCCCCCTGGGAAAGTGGCTGCGGGGCCACCGCCCGGGGCGATTGTTGAGGCTGAATCTGGGCCATCAATCGCTGGGCCTCGATTTCGTTGCCCGCCCGGGCATAGCACTCGGCTGCCAGAGCCACATACGAACGGGAA
>NZ_JACIYL010000785.1 GCF_014359955.1 Thermogutta sp.
GTGCCGTCACTTGGTTGGACGCGTGTTTTTGTTCCAGTTGCATGTCGGGTTTCCGAGAGTATCTCAAACAGAATCTTTCGCCCGAACGGTTGAACGAACTTAAACTGGGCGATCTCAGCAAATTCGACTACCGACAGTACCTGCTGAAACAGGGCGTCACGCCCGAAAAGTACCACGCACAGCGGGCCCAACTCCCGCTGGCCGCCGAATTTTTGGACTTTCAGGTCAAAGCGGCCACGCAATTCGTGGCGGAATTCCGCGAGAAGGCCAACGAATGGAAAGGCTCCCATATGCCGCTCGCCGTTAATTCCAGCCTGGCGGGCCCCATGAATCTTGCGATCACACCCTATCTGGACTACTTTTGCTGCGAAGTCTATCACCAGTCCGGAAAGCGCCAGGTGCCTCTCCATCCCATCTACGTTTACAAACTGGCCGACGGCCTGAACCGCCCCGTCGCTTCCACGGCCAGCGGCGCCGATTGGGCCGATGTGGCCGCCAACAACCTCACTGGCCTGGTCCGTACGTGGATCGCCCTTTCGTATGCTTTCGGGCACAATTTCATGGCGCCTCATCGCCAGTGGTGCTACACTCGGGAAAAGGGAACCCACTGGTACACTGGACCGGTGGAAGAATATGCGCCCCTGTATCGCTTTGTCCGTGCCAGTGCCGAGATTCTTGACGACTTTGACCCCGTCGCCAAAGTGGCCATTATCTACGACAATCACTCCCAGCGACAAGGAAAAGGACAGATCGAGCCGATCTGTACGGCCCTTGTCGCACTCAATGTCCCTTTCGCCGTCATCGTTCAGGGCGATGACTGGTTGCCCGGGTACAACCTCTGTGAATCCGACCTGGCCCGGTATTCAGCAGTGGTGATCCCCCAGAATCTGGCGCCATCCGCAGATCTGGAACAGGTTTTATCGAGCGCTTCTGTTCAGAAAAAGCTCGTGCGGTGGAAATCGCCCCAGGACGCGGCAGGGCTGGCCGATCGCTGGATCCGTGTGAATCTGGAGAAACAGCTTTTTGTCACTGTCCGCCGACACTCGCGCGAAAAGCGTGTTGCGATTCACCTCGTCAACCGTCAGTACGACCCCACTCACGACGGGATGACACCGGCGAAAAATGTGGTGATCACCCTGGATAGAGATATTTTGCCCGGCCCGCCCGAAAGCTGTCAGTTGGGGACAGTCCGAGCCTTCTCTCAGGGGTCCGATGAGGTGGCGATTCGCACGGTCCAGGAGCATGTCGAAGTCACCGTACCGGTCGTCGATCTGTGGACCATCGTGGAGCTCCGCTGGCCCTGAGGCCCCTAAGAATGGAAGCCCCCGATACAGCCGTCCACCAACTCCACCGACTGGTCACCGGTACAGCCCTCCACCGAGAAGGATCAGGGGTGGTCTTCGCGGGGAAATGTGGCAGACGTATAATATTCAGTGATGGGCGAGAGTGACTCGCCCGACGTTCGGAGGGTATGCGAATTGGTGAGCAGCCACACTGGAGATGTGGTGCCCCGAAAGGGGTTGCGGGTTCGAGTCCCGTGCCCTCCGCTCCAGATCAGTCGCCGACCAGATGGTCGCACATCATGAAAGACGAGCCGCCCCACGCGTGTCCGTTAAGCCGATTCCCCTGAACACGGATGGGGTGAGTACCATTTTTGAAGAGCCGCTGCGACGCCCTCGTCGCGGTCACGCGCGTGTTTCCACCACCACAGGCGTTGCCACCACCAGGGTTCTCGTCTCCCAAGATGCTGGCACATTTTCTGTGGGGTGTGCGCACGCCGTCCTTGACCGGACGAGGCATCCCCGCAAGCGCGGTGCAAGGCCGTGTGTTATTTCGGGGTCGCCAAGATTCGATCTTCTTTATCGCGGCATTCGATGACCAGATGCTCCGGCGAAACGTGCTTTTCACCGGCCACTCGGATTGTAACGTTGTTTTTCGTTTCTAATTCAGTAATAAAACGTCGCTTGTTATTGTTGAGATATTCAGCAACATCTTCATGAACGGTCACCGTAATCTTGGCCACGCGTTCC
>NZ_JACIYL010000786.1 GCF_014359955.1 Thermogutta sp.
TGTGTTTATCGGTCTGACGAGTTATTCACTTTATCTATGGCATTGGCCGCTTGTAGTTTTTATAAAATACTTGTCAGTCCACAATCTTAATCGCACTATTTTCTTCCTTTGGCTAGCGGTCACTGTATTAATATCGGTTGCGTCGTGGCGCTTGATCGAGCAGCCGTTTCGGCATTCATCCAAGAGGTTCGGTCTCAGGTCGCTGGCGGCAATGTGGTTCGGATCGATTGCCATATTGGTTGGCTTAGGCGGGATTGTGTGGCGTACGAAGGGACTAGCGGTTGTCTATCCGCGTTCTGTTTTGGCCATTGACCCCGTAACAGTTGATCCCTCTATTTTCAAGTACGAGACCTCCCTTGTCAGCCTTGGGGAAGGTAGAATTCCGTCTCTCGGGGACTCGGAACCCGCGGGAACGCGTCTCGATTTTGTCTTATGGGGAGATAGCCACGCACTGTCACTTGGGGCGTTTTTGGAAGAGTTTTCCAAACGCTGCAATCTGCGCGGTGCGATTCTCGCGCGGCGTGCCACAGCGCCTCTACCGGACTGTTCAGAGTTTTCATCCGAGAAGAGGTTGTGGTCTAAAATTGCTTTGGATTAAATTCTGCGACTTAGGCCGAGGCACGTAATTCTTGCCGCCAGGTGGAACAGTTATTTCAAGGAGGTGTCCGAAGATAAAGAACGCGCTCTGTCTTCAGTTGTGGCGAGCCTAACGGATCACGGGATTCGAGTATGGATATTGCTTCAGGTGCCAGAACACGATTTCTCCGTTCCTCAAGCCATGTGGGTGAATAGGCGTTTCGGTGTGCCGATTCCGCAAAGCATGTCTTTGTCGGAATATCACTGGGGAAGGGCAACATTCTGTAAAGCTCTTAATAGTCTAAAAGTAGCAGCTAGTGTACTTGATCCAATATCGGCCTGCTTTAACGAATCCGGGTTTTCGATTATCGGGGGAGAAGACGGAGCTTATTATCGGGACGAGCATCATGTATCGAAGCTGGGAGCTGCTCGGCTTCTTGGTCCGGTATTTGAGGAATGGAGGCGAGCGGCGTTTCCAGAAATGTCCTCGCCTATTGTCTTTGAGCGATGAAGAGCAACGGTTCCCGTTATGGAGAATGCTGTTTCGCCGAGTCTTGTCCTGTCGCCACCACTGGACGATTGATCCCTTGACGCCGTACATCTCTCAAGAGGAGCTCACTGGGATGAAATCCCCTGGAGGCTACGAGCAACGGTGATGCTCACTTTCCGGAACTGTCATTGCGATTCGCTACTTGGGAAATGAATGCTGCCTAAAAGCATAGGTCAAGCTCCGGGGCTTGCCTTTGGAACGTACTACGGTACAAATTTGAGTCGCCCGCGTGAGAACGACACTCTGGGCTATCATTTGGCAAAATTGGATTGCTTTTTTTACCCCCTTTAAGCTTGGCTTGTTCAGAAACCTGATAGTCCCGAATAGATCTGTGTACTGTAGTGCATGCAAGTGTTTATTCACTCGTCGCTATCTGTACTTCGCCACTCTGAATTTGGAATTGAATCTGCTTTGATACAAGAGGCTGAACGAACTGCGGCAAATTGTCCTGCTGGCACGGTCTTAGCCGACGGTGCATCTCGGGTGTATCTGAGCATTTTCGGTAAGAAAGAGGTTAAATATGCGCCGAGAGCGAGCAGGGGTGAAAAGACAGTCTCGTGGGATGAGGTTCGTGAGGCTATTAGGAGTCACAATATCAGTTGTGTTGTAGCCTCGGAACTTGCTAAGGAGGACATCGATAAAGGCAATTACGGACCGGTGTTTCAGTCGATTTTGCGCGAAAAGGATATTCCAGCCGGTTGGGTGGTAAGAAGATACGGGGCTTTCCGAGTCCTGATACCAACGACCAGCTTGTCGGATTAACCGTTCACTGACGTGATCCAGAAAGCTGGTACCGCTCTAAAACCCCCAATACGCTCTCGGCCAGAATCAAATTGGGCCACCTCTTCCCCTGGTTAGCTCTCAGTCGTCTCCACTTGTGCGAAGACCTATGGCTTGCCGCAC